>DATECI010000366.1:0-19599 GCA_035286985.1 Gemmatimonadales bacterium | reverse complement strand
GGATCGCGGGGTTGCTGGGCTGTTCGGGCGCGCCGCCAGCCGACTCGATGGGCGTGCGGGACACCGCCGGAGTCGAGATCGTCGAGCATCCCGCCGGCTTCGAGGAATCCCTTCCCAAATGGGTCGTGGATTCAACCCCCCTCGTCGATATCGGGGGACGGGAGGAGCCGGGCCACGATCTCCATCGGGTTGGAGGAGCGGCTCGGCTGCAGGATGGCCGGATCGTGGTGATCAACCGGGGATCCGGGGAGCTCCGGTTCTTCGATAGTACTGGCCGATACCTCTCATCAGCGGGCCGGCTGGGCCACGGTCCCGGCGAATTCTCCGATTTCATCGCATCGGTTCAGGTCCTGCCCGGGGACACCCTGTTCGTCCTGGACGCGCAGCTGAGACGAGGCTCATTCCTCGCACCCAGCGGGGAATTCGTTCGCAGTATCCCCACCGCGCAGCGGGGGGAGCGGCACTGGGTTACGGTTTCCGCGGTGCTCCGCGGCGGCCGGCTCCTGGCCGAGAGCCGGGAGTTTTCCGAAATGCGGGAGACCTCGGGGCCGGTCCGCCGGGACCCGTTTGCCTTCGTGCTGATGACGCCCCGGGACAGCGCGTTGGATACGATTGCGGTGGTGCCCGGCTACGAGGTACATCCCGGCGTCGTCTCCGAAGGAGGGCATGAGTATCCGGCACTACGCTCTCTCGAATTCGGGCGCAGCACCGTGTGGGCGACCGATGGTATCCGGATCGTTGTTGGCACCAATGAGCCGGACGGCATTCGGATCTACGATGGCGGGGGCAAGCTGCTACGGATCATTCGCAGCGCCACTCCCCCTGAGCGAGTCACCGAGGAGCACCGGAAGCGCCGCGACCAGGAGAATCTGGCCCGAATCGATCAGCAGACCGGGTCGGAGCAGCTGAAGGAGGAATGGCGGAAGAATGCGTTGAACCCGCGCTATGCCGAGACCTTCCCTTATTACGAGCGTCTCCTGCCCGGTACTGACGGAGCGCTCTGGCTCGAGCGAGTGCGACGATACAACGACGAGGGCCGGCGCTATGTGGTCCATGATTCCGCCGGCCGCGCCATCGCCACCGTCACCTGTCCCGAGCGGATGCGGCCCTATGAAGTCGGATCGGACCTGATCATCGGATTGTGGCGCGATCCGGACGATGTACAGCACGTGCGGGTGTACAAGGTCGGCAGGTCGGCAGGCTGGTAAGTGCCGTTCGACCTACCGACCTACCGACTTAGGCAAACGGCTCCTCCAGCGACGGAGACGTCCTGGTAAACAACTCCGCGCCGCTCTCCGTGATCACCATGTCGTCCTCCAGCCGCACCCCGAATTCTCCCGGGAGATAGATCCCCGGCTCATCGCTGAAGACCATGCCGGGCGCGAGCGGCAGGGTATTGCCCCGCACCAGGTAGGGCCATTCGTGCCCGTCCATCCCCATCCCATGGCCCACCCGGTGGGTGAAGTACGTGTAGTCGGGCCCGAAGCCCGCGTCGGTGATCACCTTCCGCGCCGCCGCGTCCACCGCCTGGCACTCGACTCCGGGACCCGCGGCGGCGAGCGCGGCCTGCTGGGCCCGCTGCTCGATCCCGAAGACCCGTTTCATCCGGTCGGTGGGCTTGCCGAGCAGGAAGGTCCGGCTGATGTCGCTGGCGTAGCCTTCCACCTGGCAGCCGCCGTCAATCAGCAGGATGGCTCCTTCCTGGATGACCTGCGGGGCGGTCGAGCCGTGCGGCAAGGCGGAATACTTGCCCACCTGCACCCCGGCGCCCCCCCGAAATCCGAGCCGGTCGTGGGCCTGCGATACCAGCCGGGCGAATTCCTCCTGAGTCATTCCCGGCCGAAGCGCTCGCCACGCCGCTTCGTAGGCTTTGAGCGTCACCTCCGAGGCGAGTCGCATCAACTCCAGTTCGTGCGCGTCCTTGACCATGCGGCACCCCGCGGTCACCGGGGTCCCGCTGGTGAGCTCGAGCGCGGGCAGCGCCGCGGAGGTTCCGTTGGCAAAGACGTGGCGAACGGTTTCTTCCACCCCGAGCCGGCCGCTCGCCATGCTCCGGGAGCGGAGGCCTTCGGCGACTCGCTGGTAGGGACTCTCGTGCTCCTCCCAGGTCAGCACGTCGGCGTTCCCTTGGAGCGGTCCGGCTTCGATCTGCTCCAGGGCGCGATCCCGCTCGAAAGCGGGACACACGATGTAGGCCCGGCCCTCCTGGGGCAGAACCAGCGCGAGCAACCGCTCACTCAACCCCCACTCGATCCCGGTGAAATAGCGGAGCGAGGTCCCCCCGGTGAGGAACAGCCCATCGAGCTTTTCCGCTGCGAGGAGCTGGCGGGCTCGCTCGAGGCGTTGGTGGCGTTCCGCGACCGTGATCGGGCGAGCCCGGTCTCGCAGCGAGCTGAGTGCTTGGATCGAGGGGGGCAACGGTTGCCCTTGGGCTTGCGGAGCCTGCTCGGGACGGGTGACGAGTGCGGCAGCGGCGGCGGAGGAGACTCCGAGAAACTGGCGACGGGTAGGCATCCCTTATAATACGCGCCATGGGGCTCACCCGCGTCGCCGTAGTCGGCGGACCGGTCTCGGAATCTCCCGCCGAGTTCGTTGCGGCCGCGGCCGAGCTGGGACGGGTGCTCGCGGAGCAGGGCATCGGCTTGGCAAGGCCGGAGGAGGCGGCCGATGGATTCATCGCCTTGCCGGGAGGGCCCGCGACCCTGGCCGAGCTCTTCACGACCTGCCTGGTGCCCTCCGGGGCGGGGGGGGAGGCGAGTGATAAACCCTGCGGACTCCTGAACACCGACCACTTCTTCTCGGATCTGTTGAAGACTTCGGAGGACGCCCTGGTCGAGCGTTTTGCGCGAGAGTCGCAGCGGGGCCGGCTGGTGGTGGATCGCGATCCCGCCGCACTGCTGCGCGCCATGGCGGAGTATCTGCCGCCCGAAACCCGCCGGCGTACCCCCCGGGACGGCCAGTGAGCCTGTTCGAGATCGTCGCCGCCGCGCTCGGCATCATCAGTGTCTACTTCAGCAGCCGTCAGATTGTGCTGGCCTGGCCCACCTCGCTGCTCAACAACACCATGTACGGGGTGATCTTCTTCGAGCAGAAGCTCTACGCCTTGATGGCGTTGCAGGGCTGCTTCTTCGTGATCGCGGTGTACGGCTGGTACCAATGGCTGTTCGGGGGAGCCGCCAAGACCAAGCTCAATGTCACCCGCATCCCGCTGAAGCTGGGGGCGCTGCTCGCGCTCCTGACATTGGCGGGGACCCTGCTGATCTGGTTCACCCTGCACCACCACACCGATGATCCCAATCCGCTGATCGACGGCTTCTTCTTCGCGGTGAGCCTCACGGCCCAGTGGATGATGGCGCGGAAGTATTTCGAGTGCTGGCCGGTGTGGGTCACCATCAACTGCGTCGCGGTGCCGTTCTTCCTCCTGCATCGCTCTTACCCCACGATGGTACAGTACGCCGTGTTCCTGGTGCTGGCGATCATGGGGACCCGGAACTGGTGGAAGTCGCTGCAGGAAGGGCGTCAACAGTCAACGGTCAACAGTTAACCGGAACTGCCTAGCTGAAGCGATCTTCGTGGCTGGGCGTTTCCGGTTGACCGTTGACCGTTGACCGTTGACGCTTCCAATAGAGGAATACCGGGATCCCCAGGGCCAGCAGCCCCGTCCCCCGGAGCGCATTCCCCGGATTGGACCGGATCGAGCCGGTCACGACATAACCCGCGGCAATCAGGAACAGCGCCAGCGTTCCGGGATACCCCGGAAGGCGGAACCCCCCGGCCGGCTGCTGCGGTCCAGCCGGGCTCTGCCCCGCGGTCCCCCTCCCCAGCCGGTCCCGGCGCCGGTACACGATCACGGTGGCCGCGGTCGCACCGAAGAAGATCCAGTCCGCGAAGGTGACGTAGTCGAGCAGCTGCCCGTAGCTCCGGGTCGCGAGCAGCAGGCAGGCCCAGCCTCCCTGGGCGACGATCGCGGTCGCCGGGGTGCGGAACCGGGGATGGAGCCGGGCAAAGGACTGGAAGAAGAGTCCATCCGCCGCCATCGCCTGGTACACCCGGGGCGATACCATGATGACCAGGTCGAGGAATCCGAAAGTGGAAATCAGGATCCCGATACTGATGAGGGTCCTTCCCTTGGCGCCCAGCACTGCGGTCATGGTGTCGGCGGCGGGCGCGTTGCTCGCGGCCAGGCCTTCCACGCCGAGCACCCTGACGTAGGCGACATTCGCGAGCAGATACACCACGACGACGCCCACCACCCCGAGGACGAGTGCGACCGGGAGGTTCCGCTCGGGCTCGATCAGCTCTTCCGCGATGAAATTGCTCTGCTGCCACCCTCCGTACGCGAACAGCACCGGCACGAATGCGGTGGCGAGGGCCAGGGTCACCCCCGCGAATCCCTGGGGCGGAGCCAGCGGCGGCGCTGCCGCCCCCGATGCGGCCGGCGCCAGCAGGAGCCCGGCCCCGATGAGAAGGACGAGGGCCGCCAGCTTGAGGACGGTGAGCACGTTCTGGGTCCAGGCGGCCGGCTGCACCCCGAAGAAATTGAGGGCCGAGAGCAAGGCGATCGCTCCGCCGGCCACCCAGGGGAGGGAAGCGGCCGGCAGCCCCAGGAGCGCCCCGGCATAGCTCGCGAACGTGAACGCCACGGCGGCGATCGCGCCTGTGGCGATCATCAGGAGCAGGGCCCAGGCGTAGAGGAAGGCGGGGAACCTCCCCAAGGCGTCCCGCAGATAGGCGTAGCCGCCCCCTACCCGGGGCACGCGCGCGGCCAGCTCCCCGAAAATGAAGGCACCCAGAAGGGCCACCGCACCACCCATGATCCAGGCGGCCAGGGTGAGCCGCGCGGTGCCCACCCGGCCGGCCACCACCGCCGGGTTGAGGAAGATGCCCGACCCGATGATCCCCCCGATGACCGCCATCGTCCCGCTGAAGAGCCCCAGTCTGCGCGCGTAAGTCGTCATTTTGGGGAGCGAGAGATCTAGAGAGCTAGGGAGCTAGGGAGCTATTATATCTCATTGGAGCGTTCTGAGGTCTGCCATGGGCTTCCGCACTTTCACCGATCGCAACAACCAGCAGTGGGAGGTCCGGAACGTCTCGCGGCTGGAGTGGGAGTTCAGCCCCCTCGGAGAAACCCAGCTTTCCGCCCGAACGGTTCCTCCGCCCGGCTATGAAACCGATCCGTACGAGCTGAGCCGGGAAGAGCTGCAGCGATTGCTCGATGGGAGCGTTCCCCGCCGGGTCCGCCAGGTGAAGAACCCCTTCGGGGATTCCTGAAGGGACGGTTCGCTCGATTCCGTTCGGCGCGGTAGATTGCCTCGAGTCGCAACCGGCGGTTCCCGTCCACCGTTCACCAATCCCCGTTCCCGTGTTTCTCAAAGAGCCCCAGGCCGGTAAAGCGTACGACGTCATCGTGGTCGGCTCCGGTGCCGGGGGCGGCATGGCGGCGTATCAGCTCGCGGTGGCAGGTCTCAAGGTCCTGGTGCTGGAAGCCGGGCGACGGTACGACCCGATCACCGAGACTCCGATGTTCCAGCTGCCGAAGGACGCGCCGCTGCGGGGGGCGGGCACCCGGGAAAAGCCGTTCGGCTTTTACGACGCGACCGTGGATGGCGGATGGGAGGTCCCCGGCGAGCCCTACACCACGGCGCCGGGGAGCGAGTTCCGCTGGTGGCGGGCCCGTATGCTGGGCGGCCGCACCAATCACTGGGGCATGATCTCGTTCCGGATGGGCCCCTACGATTTCAAGCCCAAGACCCGCGATGGCCTGGGGGTCGACTGGCCCATCGGCTACGACGACCTGGCCCCCTACTACGACCGGACCGAGATGCTGGTGGGGGTCTACGGCTCGAACCACGGCCTGGAGAACACCCCCGATTCCCCGCCCGGCGTGCTGCTGCCCGCGCCCGCCGCGCGGCCCTCCGAACTGCTCACGATGAAAGCCTGCGGGCCGCTCGGCATTCCGGTGGTCCCGGCCCATCGCGCGATCCTCACCACGCGGCAGGATCCGGCCCAGGTTGACAAGATCCATCCCGATAACCCGCTGGCCCGGCGCGTGCTCGCCGCCTCCATGCGCAGCCGGCAGGCCTGCTTCTGGGCCACGGATTGTGTCCGGGGCTGCTCGATCAAGGCCAGCTTCCAGTCCCCCACCGTGTTGCTGCCGCCCGCTCTCGCGACCGGAAACTGCGACGTCGTCGCCGATGCCATGGTCCGCGAGGTGACGGTGGACAAAAACGGCCGCGCGACCGGGGTGCATTACATCGACAAGCGCAGCCGCGCGGACCGCCACGCTTCGGCTCGGGTCGTGGTGCTCGCTGCGAGCTGCTGCGAGACCACCCGCATCCTGCTCAACTCGAAGAGCGCCGTCTTCCCCAACGGGGTCGCCAACGGGAGCGGGCTGGTCGGCAAGTACCTGATGGACACCGTCGGCGCGGGACTCTCCGCCCAGGTCCCCGCGCTCGAGAATCTGCCCCCCTATCACTACGATGGGGCGGGTGGCATTCACAGGTACATGCCGTGGTGGCTGTACCAGGAGCAGCTCGCCGGGAAGCTGGACTTTGCCCGCGGCTACCATATCGAGTTCGGGGGAGGGAAAGGGATGCCCGGCCCGGGGATCTTCGGCGGGTTGGAGAATTTCACCCAGGGCGCCTACGGGCAGCGCTTCAAGGAAGCGGCCCGCCGCTACTACGGCTCCTTCATGTACTTCGACGGCCGCGGCGAGATGATCCCCAACGAGGATTGTTACTGCGAGCTGGATCCGGACGTGGTGGACCAGTGGGGGATTCCGGTGCTCCGCTTCCACTGGAAGTGGTCGGAGCACGAGACCAGGCAAGCGGCCCACATGCACAAGACCTTTGCCGGCATCATCGAGGCGATGGGCGGCAAGGTGGTCGGGACGGTGCAGACCGATGGGGCGCGGGCCATCGCGCGCGGGGGACAGATCATTCACGAGGTCGGGACCTGCCGGATGGGCAGCGATCCCAACACTTCGGTCCTGAACGAGTGGTGTCAGTCGTGGGAAGTGAAGAACCTCTTCGTGGCCGATGGCGCGTCGTTCGTGTCGAACGCGGACAAGAATCCCACCCTTTCCCTCATGGCGCTGGCCTGGAGAACGTGCGACCGGATGGTGGCAGAGCTCAAACGGGGGAACCTATGAGCGATGGAGATCGTGCTCCCGACAGAACCGCATCCACAGATTACCCAGATTCCACAGAGGAGAAACTTCCTAGAGCTGAGTCGGTAGCATCTGGGGAATCTGTGGATGGCTTTTCGGCGAACGGGATCGAACGCCGCGACGCGCTCAGGGCCATGGCTGCCGCGGTGGGAGCCCTGCCGGTGCTGGATGCGGCATTCCTCGAGGCCCAAGGGACTCCGACCACCCGCCCCGCAGTCCAGGCCCCGGCTCCCCCGAGTGGGCCCCGCGGCGGCCCTTGGGATCCCGATCTCGTCCATCCCCGGCCCGGCACCTGGCCCCGCCAGCTGAGCGCGGGCGAGCTGATCACCCTCTCGGCGCTGTGCGATGCCATCATACCGGCCGATGCCCAAAGCCCGCGGGCCAGTGCGGTCGGGGTGCCCGCCTGGATCAATGAGTACGTGAGCGCTCCCTACGAGGGGCAACAGAATGCCCTGGTCCGGGTGCGGGGAGGCCTGTCCTGGCTCAACCTCGAGAGCAACAAGCGCTTCGGCCGGCCGTTCGTGCGCCTCAGCGAGGGGGAGCGCACCCAGATCTGCGACGATATCTGCTACCTGCCGAACGCTAAGCCGGAGTTCCGGTCCGCGGCGCGCTTCTTCGACCTGGTCCGCGACTTGAGTGCGGTGGGGTTCTACACTACCCACAAGGGAATGCGGGACATCGGGTACATCGGGAACGTCCCCTTGCCGAAGTTCCCGGAAGTGAGCCCCGACCTTCGCGCAAAACTCGGGGTGGTGTAGCCGGTCGGGCTTGCCACGATCCCCAACCCTCCCCATCATGGCGCGGCAACCTACCGAGGCGGCGAGCGACCCCCTCGCTGCCTTCCTTCGGGCGGCAACGGTCCCTCGCGAGCACGGGCATACGACCGGTACCCTCACCGAGGCCGAAACGATCCGGACCGCGCATCCCGAGGTGGCGACCGCCACGATGTACTCGGCGGCGGTGCTCGGAGACGAGGGGACGCTGCGCCGGTTCCTCGCTCGCGATCCGGCAAGCGCAACGGCTGCTGGGGGCCCCTACCAGTGGAACCCGCTGACCTGCCTGTGCTTCTCGCGCTATCTCCGGCTCGACCGGTCCCGCTCCGAGGGGTTCATGGGGGCGGCCCGTGCCTTGCTCGACGCCGGCGTGGATGCCAATTCCGGATGGTTCGAGGAGAGCCATCAGCCGGCCCCTGCCTGGGAGAGCGTCCTTTACGGGGCGGCCGGCATCGCGCACCACGCGGAGCTGACTCGACTCCTGGTCGAGCGGGGCGCCGATGTCAACGACGACGAAGCCACCTATCACACACCGGAAGGCTACGACAACGAAGCCCTCGCTGTGCTGGTCGAAAGCGGCCGGCTCACGCCCGAGAGCCTGGCCGTGATGCTCATCCGCAAGGCCGACTGGCACGATTTCGAGGGGATCAAGTACCTGCTCGAGCACGGCGCCGATCCCAATCGGATGAGCCGGTGGGACTTTTCGCCGCTCCATCATGCGCTCCGGCGGGACAACGCGATCGAGAACATCGAGGCCATGCTGGATCACGGCGCCGATCCGACCCTTGGGCACCCGGGGAACGGCCGGTCCGCCGTTTCGTTTGCGGTGCGGGGCGGGCGGCGCGATGTGCTCGAGCTGTTCGAGCGGCGGGGCATTCCGCTTGCGCTCACCGAGGTGGAGCGATTGATCGCCGCCTGCGCCCGAGGGGACCAATCGGCGGCGCACTCCATCGCCGCGCGGGAACCCGAGCTGGTGCGCGAGCTGATCGCCCAGGGGGCACCCCTGCTGGCGGAATTCTCGGGAACCGGGAACAGGGACGGGGTGCGGCTCCTGCTCGATCTCGGGGTGCCGGTGGCCGCGATCTTCGACCCTGAAGATGGATACTGGGGCCTCGCGCCGGGCAGCACGGCGCTGCACGTCGCGGCGTGGCGAGCCCGGTCGGAAGTAGTGAAGCTGCTGCTCGAGCGGGGCGCCGCGGTGGATGCCCGGGACGGCGCCGGGCGCACCCCCCTTGCCCTCGCGGTGCGGGCCTGCGTGGATTCGTACTGGACCGAGCTCCGTTCGCCGGAGTCGGTCGCGGCGCTGCTGGCCAGAGGAGCAGCTCCGGACCGGGCTCCTTTCCCGTGCGGCTATGCCGAGGTGGACGCGTTGCTCGAGCGTTACCGAAAGGCTTCCTGAGATGCGCGCTCTTCACCAGGTCGTCAGCCGGACCCGCGAGGTCCGAAGGGGAGAGCCGGTGTTCCTCGGCACCCAGGTCCCGGTGCGCGCCCTGGTCGAGCACCTGGACCGGGGGAAGCACCTCGACGCGTTCCTGGCCGCTCACCCCGAGCTCCCCCGGGAGCTGGTGGAACAAGCCCTGGTCCTGGGCCTCGAAGCGTTGCTCAAAGACATGCCGCTCGAGCCGGGACCCAGCCAGCGCTCGCTGCTGCCGCGCCACGACGCGGCTGGCGTTATTCTCAATGGCGAGGAGCTGGCGGTGGATCAGGTGGTTGGAAAGCGGGTCCGCTGCCCGGCGTGCCGCATGCTCGTTTTCCGGTCGTGGCCCGAGGGCTGGGACGCCCATGCGGCCAGCCGCTGCCGGGGAATTCCGGGACCGTCCCCGGAAGCGCGGAAATCCGAATTCAAACGGCGTTATGGACAGCTCTTCCGCGGCTGACCGGACGCCATCGGGAACCAGTGATGAAGCGATGGTCCTGGCGCGTTCTCGCGCTGTGCATGGTGGCGGCCCCGAGCCCGGGGGTGGGGCAGAGTGACTCCCTCCTCCCGGTAGATCCCGCGGTTACGATCGGCACCCTTCCCAACGGCGTTCGGTATTACATCCGGGTCAACCGCCGGCCCGAACACCGGGCCGAGCTCCGGCTCGTGGTGAATGCCGGCTCGGTCCTGGAAGCGAGTGACCAGCGCGGCCTGGCCCACTTCGTCGAGCACATGGCCTTCAACGGCACCCGACACTTCGAGAAGCAGAAGCTGGTGGACTACATCGAATCGATCGGGATGCGGTTCGGCCCCGATCTCAACGCCTATACCTCGTTCGACGAAACCGTCTACCAACTCCAGGTTCCCACCGACAGCGCCCCGACCATGGGCCAGGCGTTCCAGATCCTGGAAGATTGGGCTCACGGGATCAGCTTCGACACCACCGAGATCCGCAAGGAGCGTGGGGTGGTGCTGGAAGAATGGCGGCTGGGACGGGGCGCCGGACAGCGCATGCTCGATCAGCAGCTGCCGGTTCTGTTTCGGGGATCCCGCTACGCGGAGCGGCTGCCGATCGGTACTCCGGACTGCATCCGCCAGTGTCCGGTCGAAGCGATCCGCCGCTTCTATGGTACCTGGTATCGTCCCGAGCTCCTGGCCGTGGTCGCGGTTGGCGACTTCGACCCCGGCATGGTCGAGACGCTGATCCGGGAGCGATTCGGTGCGGTCGGGAACTCGCCGGGATCGCCTCCGCGCGATCTGGTGGCGGTTCCTTCCCGGGGCGAGCCGGAAGTCTCCATCGCGAGCGATCCGGAGGCCACCAGCACGAGTGTCTCGGTCTACCTCCTCCGCCCGGCTGCCCCCCGTGGGACCATGCGCTCCTGGCGAACCGATCTCGTCGAGCAACTGGCCGGCGGGATTCTCAATGAGCGGCTTTGGGAGCTGAGCCAGAAGCTCGATCCCCCTTTCATTCGGGCCGGTACCGGCCAGAGCAATCTGGTCCGGGCGGCGGATGCCTTCAGCTTCGGCGCCATGGTGCCGGACAGCGGGGTGGGTCGCGGCCTGGAAGCCATTCTCACCGAGCTGGAACGGGCCGGCCGCCACGGCTTTACCCCGGCCGAGCTCGATCGGGCCCGACGCGAGCACCTTCGGGCCCTCGAGCAGGCCCATGCCGAGCGGGACAAAACCGAGTCCGATGCCTTCACCGAGGAGTACGTCTCCCATTTCCTCGTCGGCGAAGCCATTCCCGGCATTGCGTACGAGTACACCCGGGCCCGGGAGGTCCTCCCCCAGCTGACCGTGGTCGAGCTCGACTCGGTGGCCCGGGCTTGGCTGGCCGGCAGCCCGCCGGTCATTCTGGTGAACACGCCCGAGAAGAACCGGGCCGCGGTACCTGCCCCCAATGCCCTGCTCGGTCTCTTCGCCGCGGTCCGGCAGAGCGACATCGCCCCTTACACCGAAACGGTGTCGGAAGCGGCGCTCATCCCCCTGCCGCTCGCGCCGGTGCCAATCCGGTCGGAGCGTCGCGATACCACCCTGGGCACCGTGGAATGGGCCCTTGCCAACGGGGCCCGGGTGATCCTCAAGCCGACCGATTTCAAGGATGACGAGTTGCTGCTGCAGGGATGGAGCCCGGGCGGACTCTCCCAGGCGCCGGACTCGCTCCTCACCAATGCGCGATTCGCGGCCCAGCTCATCAACGTGAGCGGGGTCGGAAGCTTCAGCGCGGTGGAGCTGCAGAAGAAGCTGGCGGGCAAGGCGGCCAGCCTCTCGCCGTACCTCGGCTCGTTCGAGCAGGGTCTGAGCGGCCGGGCTTCGCCTCAGGATGCGGAAACCCTGTTCCAGCTCGCTTACCTGTATTTCACCGCGCCTCGGATCGACGAAGCTGCCATCGGCGCATTCCTGGGGAACTTCCGTGCGGCCCTCGCCAACCGGAGCGCGAGCCCCCAGGCCGCGTTCCAGGACACCCTCTCGGTGACCCTGGCGCAGCACCATCCCTGGAGCCGGCCGTTGAATGCCGCGATCGTGGATGAGATCAACCCGGCGCTGGCGTATGACTTCTACCGGCGGCGCTTCGCCACGGCGGAAGGGTTCACCTTCGTGCTGGTGGGGACTTTTGCTCCGGATTCGATCCGGCCCCTGGTGCAGAAATACTTCGGTAACCTTCCCGGTGGCGGCGCCCGGGACCAGATTCGCGATCCCGGCATTCTCCCCCCCCCGGGGGTGCTGGAGCGCACCGTGCGCAAGGGAATCGAGCCCAAGAGTCAGACCGCCCTGGTCTTCACCGGGCCGGCTGCCCGAGTCAGCCCGCAGGAGCGATGGCTGCTCACCGCGCTAGGCGATGTCCTCGAGCTCCGGTTGCGGGAGGAGCTGCGGGAGGAATTGGGAGGCACCTACAGTGTGAGCGTCGGTTCCCAACTCGCTCGGATTCCTCGCCAGCAATACTCGGTGAGCCTGAGCTTCGGCTCCGATCCCGCGCTCGCCGATTCCCTGACCCGGGTGATTTTTTCCGAAATCGATTCGCTCATGGCCGGGGGCCCCCGTTCGGCCGACCTCGCCAAGGTCAAGGAAGCGTTCGTCCGGAGCCGGGAAACCGCGTCACGGGAAAACGGGTGGTGGGTTCAACAGCTGGTGCTCGCGGCCCGGGAGGGAGATCCGGCCGCACCACCCCTCGCGCCGCTGCTCCAGGGGATTACCGTCGAGTCGCTGGGCGCTGCGGCCCGCACCTACCTCGACCGGGCGCGGTATGTAAGGGTGACGCTGCTGCCGGAGCGGTGAGAGGAGACATGACTCAATGATGCAGGTCGCTCTGTTGCTCCTGGTTACCCTGCCGCTCGCCGCGCAGCCCAACGACTCGGCGCTGGTGCTCCGGATCGACTCGATCTTTGCCTCGGTCAACCGGACCTCGACGCCCGGGTGTGCCATCGGGGTGGACCGTGCCGGCACCCCGATCGTGCGTCGGGCCTACGGTATGGCCAACCTGGAAACCGGAACCCCGTGGACGGTAGGGACCATCTCGGAAAGCGGATCGACGGCCAAGCAATTCACCGCCGCGGGGCTCGTGCTTCTGGCCCGCGACGGCGTGCTGTCGCTCGACGACGACATCACCCGCTGGATTCCCGAAGTGCGTGGCCTGGGCAAGCGGATCACCATTCGCCACCTCCTCACCCACACCAGCGGCTTGCCCGATCGCTATACCCTCCACGAGGTGGCGGGCCGCCCCGCGGGAGAGGTGGATCACGCCAACACCGAAGTGCTCGACCTGGTGGCCCACCTTCGGGAGCTCAACTTCGATCCCGGCGAGGACTACCTCTACAGCAACACCGGCTACATCGTGGCGGCCACGGTGCTGGAGCGCGCCAGCGGAAAATCACTGCAGGCGTTGACCGGAGCCCGGATCTTTCGCCCCCTGGGCATGACGAGCACGAGGTGGCGGGAAGACCATCGGGTGGTGATACCCGGCCGGGCCTCGGCCTATACCGGCAGCTTTGCCCGCGGCTGGAGCAACGACCACCCCTTTACCCGGGTAATCGGGAGTGGAGGCCTGCTGACCACCGTGGACGATTATCTCAAGTGGCAAGCCGCGCTCCAGAACGGCGCCGAGCCTTGGGGTGCGGTGCGGGATTCCCTCGAGCATATGGGCCGGCTCAATGGGGGCACCGAGCTCAGCTACGGGCTCGGCGTATCGGCCGACCGCTGGCGGGGGGTGCGGCGCGTCTCTCATACCGGCTCGACCGGCGGATACCGGGCCGTGCTGCACCGTTATCCCGAGCAGAACGTGGCCATCGCCATCCTCTGCAACGGCGGCAGCGCCGTCCCAGGCGACCTTGGCTCCCGGGTGGCGGCCCAGGTACTCGGCACCGTCCTCGCTGCCGCCGAGCCCGACCCGGTGGCCGGGTCGGGCAACAGCATCGACCTCGGCGCGCTGGCTGGAGCCTACCACGCGCCCCGCACCGAGGAGATCCTGATCCTGCAGGTGCGCGACGACCGCCTGGTCGACAGTACCTCCAACAACGCGGTCCTCATTCCGGTCGCGGCGGATCGGTTGCAGTATCAAGGCGGCCGCCGTACCGTGACCGTCGTGTCGGCCGCCTCCCCGGTGCGGCTTCGGATCGAGGCGCCCAACACTCGGGCGGTGGAATACATCGCTGTGTCGCGGGAAGAACCCTCCCCGGCCGCGCTGGCTGGGTATGCGGGGGAGTACCGGAGCGTTGAGCTGGAGTCGAATTACCGGATCATGGCCACCGGCGATACGCTTCGGCTCGAGCGCGGCTGGCGGGCTCCGGTGGTGCTCACCCCGCTGTATCGTGACGGGTTCCGGGCCGGCGGGCAGGGCCTGATCCGGTTTGTGCGCGATGGACGCGGCCGGGTAACCGGGTTCGTGCTTTGGGCCGGGCGGGTGCGGCACCTGCGCTTTGAGAGGGAGAAGGTGATGAAAGGCGTGAACAGTGAACGGTGAACCGTGAACAGGACCAACCGTTGGGGAGGGATCCCCTCGCAAGGTTGTTACCGTTCACGGTTCACCGTTCACTGTTCACGCGGTTGAATCATCGGCCAGGAGCCCCCATGACCCCGCCCCGCTACGACCGGCCCACCGCTTCCGAATACGAGGCGTACTACACCGACTACATCGCCGGAGTTCCCGATGGCGATGTGGTCCAGGTGCTCGAGCGGCAGGGCCGGGAAATGACGGAGATGCTCGCGCGGGTTCCCGAGACCCGAGGCGATTTCGCCTATGCCCCCGGGAAATGGACTCTCAAGGAAGTGCTCGGCCACGTGGCCGACGCCGAGCGGGTGTTCAGCTATCGCGCCCTCCGGATTGCCCGGGCCGATCCTGCCCCGCTTGCCGGCTTCGATGAAAACGCCTGGGTGCCGACCTCGGGAGCAAAAGCCCGGACCATGGCCGATCTGCTTGGGGAGTTCCAGGCCGTGCGCGCCGCTACCGTGGCCCTGTTCCGGCATCTGCCTGCGGAGGCACCGCTCCGCCAGGGCACCGCGAACAACAAGGAAGTGAGCGTGCGGGCCTTAGCCTGGATCGCGGTTGGGCACGCGCTGCACCACCAGCGACTAATCCGGGAGCGGTATCTCCCGAGCTGAGGGGAGAGCGCGGCTCATTTCCGGCACGGTTCCTCGAACGTCTTGCGGATCTGCTTGGGATCGTCCAATCCCAGATAGAACTTGTCCAGGAATTCTTCGGCCTTCTTGAGCCGTTCCGGCGTGAGCTCCTTGATGTTCCGCAGCGTCGCGTAGATGGAATCCTTCCGGTTCTTGAACAGGTCCAGGGTCCCATTCAGAACCTCCGGGGGGTAGCACACCACGCTCCGATAGAGCCGGTCGGTCACCCGCCGGATGCCATAGCGAGCCGAGAGCATCGAGTCGGGAGCGGCATAGGGAGCGTTGACCAGGCCCGCCCAGTCGAAATCGTAGGCGAACGCGTACCACGCGGCCGAGGTGTCCATCGCGACGACCCGGTAGTTGTGCAGCGCCCACACCGAGAAATCGGTGTTTCCGATCATGTATTGGAAGATGTCGTTGATCGCCATCAGCCGCGGCTCCATTGCCGCCCCGGTGGCGCCCTGCTGCATGATGATCTTCCCCCCTACTTCCTTCATCAGGTCGTCTTCGTCCTGGAACCAGATCCCCGGCTGAGTGACCGTGAACTTGGGGTTCTTGGGGTCCATCCAGGTGACGGTGGCCAGCCGCGCTTTGAGACTCAACGGGGTGAGCAGGTTGTACATCCGGTTGATGGCGTACTCGACGTAGGTGTTCTGGACGAACCCCTCGTTGTTCCGGCAGTGGGTACCGAGTTTGAGCGAGCCTTCCCCTCCGAACGGCCCACCCTGGGTCTGCTCCTTCTTGAAGTACACCTTAAGCGGCACGAAATCGCAGATGCGGAGCCGGAAATGCCCCCGGGTCGACAGCTCGATATCGAGGGAAACGGTGTCTCCCTTCTCGCCGAGATATCTCATCGAGGCGGGATAGCGTTTGGTGCTGAGCGAGTCCCGGTCCTTGAAGACCGTCTTGAAGTCGGCGCTGAGCCACATTGTGATGGGCTCGTCGCCGCTGCGGAAGAGCCGAGCCGCCTTGTGGGGTCCGGTCTTTCCGCCGGACGAATCGGCCGGCTGAGCCTGGGCCGAGAGGGAAACCGCGATCACCAACGGCAGCAAGAAGAGCGACCGACCCATCGGGACCTCCTGGGGAATGCGACCCGATGATACTGCCTCCGGACCGGAGGCGCGAGGGTTTGATTCTCGGTATTATCCTCACCCTGACTCCCTAGCTCCCTAGCCCCCTGGCTCCCTAGCCCCTACATGACGATCCTGTCCCGTCCGACCTTTGCCATGTCCTTGCTGGGCGCGCTGTTCTGCTCGACCCCCCCCCCCGCGGTCGAGCCGGGGCCCCGGCCCGCCAGTGCGGGGTCCACCCTGGTCGTGCTGCTCACCGTGGACCAGCTGCGCCAGGACTACCTCGACAAGTGGCACGACCAGTTCACCGGCGGCTTGAGGCGGTTGGTGGACAGCGGCGCCTATTTCACCAACGCTCACCATGATCATGCCATCACCGAAACCGCGCCGGGACACGCCTCCCTCCTGTCCGGCCGGTTTCCCCGAAGCACCGGTATCACCCGCAATCTGGCCGGGGTCAACGATGCCAATGCTCCCCTGCTGGGAGTGGTAGGGCCGGGCGCTTCTCCCTTCCGGTTCCGCGGGACAACCCTGGTGGACTGGCTCGCCACCGCGGATCGCAGGAGCCGGGTTCTTTCCGTCTCGGTGAAGGATCGCGGCGCCATCCTGCCCGTCGGGCGATCGAAACAGGAGGTCTACTGGTTCGTGGGGGGCACGTTCACCACCAGCCGCTATTACGCCGACTCGCTGCCGGGCTGGGTCATGGCTTTCGCGGCGCGGCGGCTCCCCGAGCGCTCGGCCGGCCGGGTCTGGGACCTGCTTCTGCCCGTGGCCAGCTATCCCGAACCCGACAGCGTGCCGATCGAGAATCGCGGGCTGAACCTCACCCTTCCCAAAGTCCTGCCCCCCGATTCGGCTCGCGCGGCTCAGGTCCTTCCCGGGACTCCGTTCATGGAGGAGGTCCTGGTCGCGTTCGCGCTCGAAGGCGTGGAGCGGCTCGGCCTCGGCAGGGGCCCCCAGACCGACGTGCTGGCGATCTCGTTCTCCTCCACCGACTACATCGGCCATGCCTACGGACCGGATTCCCGGGAGCTCCACGATCAGGTCGTCCGGCTCGACCGCCAGATCGGTGTCCTGCTCGATTCTCTCTTCAAGCTGAGGGACCCCGACGACATCGTCATCGCCTTGGCCGGCGATCACGGGGTGACCCCATTTCCCGAGCTGTCGCAGCAGCGTTATTCGCCGCCGCCCCAACGGGTGAATGTGCGGCCCGCCATCGCCGCGGCGCGCGCGGTGCTCCAGCTCGGTGGAGTCGATACCCTCGCTGTGGACCTGGAAAGTGGCTCCCTGGTGATCGACCGGTCCCACCCTGGCATGACCGCCGAGCTGGTCGGTACCGCGGCCGACAGTTTCGTCGCGGTGGCAAAACGGACTCCCGGCGTCCTCCGCGCCGAGCGATTCGGAATGCTGAGCCGCCATGATCTGGGGAAGGATCCGATTGCCCGGCGCTGGGTTCAGATGTTCCCTCCCGAAGTCCCGGTCGAGGCGGTCGTGGTGCTCACCCCCGGCAGCTACTGGGATGCCGCCACGATCGCCATGCATGGCGGTCCTCACGACGATGACAGCCACGTCCCGATCATCTTCTTCGGGTCGCCGTTCAAGCCTGGCAAGTACGACCAATTCACCCGCACCGTGGATATCGCACCCACCCTCGCCCAGGTGCTGGGCGTAACCCCGGCCGAGCCGCTCGATGGCCGAGTGCTCAAGGTGGCGATCCGATGAAACGGACCATGACTTTATTGCTGCTTTCCGTCCTTGCGGGCGTCGCCTCCTTGGCAGCCCAGGACGCCCCCCGGAGCGTCCAGCACGGCGTCCGCCCGTCCCGCTTCGTCATCCGCAACGCCCTGGTCGTGGAGGGAAACGGCACCCCCGCTTCGGGACCCTACGACATCGTCGTCGAGGGCAACACGATCGCGGACCTGGTGGCGCTCGATCCGGTCGCGCTGAAAGCCGGCCGGGCTCGGCGCCCCCCCGCCGACTGGGAGATTGACGCCTCGGGCAAGTACGTCCTCCCCGGGCTGATCAACGCCCATGGCCACGTGCAGGAAGAGCGCGGCGGCGTTCCCCAGCCGCTGGAATACGAGCTCAAGCTGTGGCTGGCCTCGGGGGTCACCACTGTGCGCGACGTCGGGAGCATTACCCGCCGGACCCTCGAGCTTCGGGCCCAGAGCGCCGCGGGACTTGTCGCCGCGCCGCGGATCGTGGTGTACGCCACTTTTGCGGTCGGCGGAGACGCGGTAGAAAGCCGGGGCATCCGTACTCCCGAGGAAGCCCGCGCCCGGGTCCGCGCCCTCAAGGCCCAGGGCACCGACGGGATCAAGATCGTGGGCATCGACCGCGACCTGATGCAGGCGATGCTCGAGGAGGCCCACCAGGCCGGTCTCCCGGTGGCCCACCATGCCGGCGTCGAGGAGACCAACGCCTGGGACGACGTCCGATTCGGCACCCGAAGCATCGAGCATTGGTACGGAGTGCCCGATGCGGCGCTCCCGGACGGCAGGCAACAGTTTCCCTCCGGCTACAACTACAATGACGAGGTGGATCGGTTCCGCTGGGCCGGACGGCTCTGGCGCGAGGCCGATCCGGAGCGGCTCAGACGGGTGCTCCAGGCCATGGCCGATTCAGGCGTGGCCTGGGACCCGACCCTGGTGATCTACGAGGCGAGCCGCGACCTGCAGCGGGCCCAGAACCAACCCTGGTTCCGGGACTATCTCCATCCCACGCTCGAGGACTACTTCCGCCCTAACCCGGCCAACCACGGCTCCTACTTCATCGGCTGGAGCTCGACGGATGAAGCCTACTGGAAGGAGAACTACCGGATCTGGATGGCCGCGCTCCGCGACTTCGAACGCCGCGGCGGGCTGATCGGAGCGGGCGAAGACGCCGGCTTCATCTACCAGATGTACGGCTTCGGGCTGATCCGCGAGCTGGAGCTCCATCAGGAAGCCGGGTTCCACCCGCTCAAGGTGATCCAGCACGCCACCGGCAACAATGCCCGGATCCTGGGGATGGAGAACCGGATCGGCCGGGTCCGCCCCGGCCACCTGGCCGATCTGATCGTCGTGAACGGCAATCCGCTGGAGGATCTCAAGGTGCTGTACCCCACCGGCACCGAGACGGTCCGAGAAGGCAAAGCGGTACCCACGGGCGGTATCGAGTGGACCATCAAGGACGGCATCCCCTACCACGGGCCGACCCTGCTGCGAGAGGTGAAGGACCTGGTGGCGGCGGCAAGAAAGGGAGGTCAGTGACCTCACTTTCTATCCACCAGCACCAGAATCAGCGTCGCGAGCGGCCCGAGCAGCAGAGACAGGAGAAACCAGTTGAGCCCGCTTCGATTCTTCCCCTGGGCCAGGCCGGCGTTGATGAGGGCTAGGGTGCCCCAGCCCACGAAGTATCCCCGACCGATGCCGAACATATTGGCTCTCCTCATTGGGGTGATGATCCTGCCTGCTCTGCCGGGTCCCCTGTCGGCGCAGCCCGCCGGCACCCAGGTCGTAATGCTGGGCACCGGCACTCCTAACCCAGACCCCGAGCGGTCCGGCCCCGCCATCGCGG
>DATECI010000365.1:0-2295 GCA_035286985.1 Gemmatimonadales bacterium | reverse complement strand
CTCCGGGCCATCGAAGCCCAGGCCCGGGCTGCCCATGCGGCCGGCAAGAGCCGGGAGGAAATCCACGAGATCCTGGCCCAGGGCCGCCCGATTCTCGAGCGCCTCCACCAGGCGTTTGCCCTGTTGCAGGCGGCCATCTGGCTGGTCTACACCCCGGAGCAGCGCGCCTGGATCGAAGCCCACCGGCCCCGGCCCTGCGGTCCGGCCGGGCCGCCGCCCCTGACTGACGAGCAGAAGCAGCAGATCCGGGCCTTGCAGGAAGCGTTCATGGCCGCGGTCCGGGACGACATCCAGTACATCCGGCAGGTGGTCCAGGAGGCTCATCAGGCCGCTCAGTCGGGAGCGACCCGCGAGGAGATCGAGCAGATTCTGCATCAAGCCGATGAGGCCCGGGCCAGGTTGCGAGCGGCCGAGCGCAAGTTGCAGGAGGATATTGCCGCGGTACTCACCCCGGAGCAGCGGGCCGCGCGGTGCCATCCGCGGCCGCCGGGAGGATGATCTTATTCCCTCACGGCTTGGGGAACACTTCAGGCCCGAGAAGAAGCCGGGCCGATCCCACCGCGCGGGCTCGCACGATGATCTCCTGGGACCGCACCAGGATGCCGGCTGGCTCCGAAGCCCCGATCGTCGCGCTGAGCTCCACGCCCCGAGCTAGTGAGCGGTTCAGCTCTTTGACCGCCAGCGCCTGAAGCCGGTCCAGGAGCTCACCCGCCGAAACCCGGGCCTGCTCCCGGAGGAAATCCCGGATCGCTCCCCCTTTGATCCAGGCCACGCCCTGGACCAGCATGCCCGCGCTCCGCGCATCGAAATCGAGGTCCGGTACCGTGATCATGCTTGTGACGGGATCGTAGCTCGGCGTGCCGGTGAACCAGATCCGCCCCCGCGCGGTCCCATCGAAATCGAGCCCGAGCGCCACCCGTCCCCCGCCGATCCCGAAGGCGTTCACCGATTGCACCCGGAACTCTCCCCCCCCTGCCTTCACCGACTGGCCTTTGAGCCGCCGGCTGAGCTCGGCACTCATCACCGCGTAGTCGAGCGCACCCTCGATCCCCAGGATGAATCCTTCATCCATCCGGGTTTTGCCCAGAGGGGGCAGTGGAACCGGCGGGAGCACCGGCATCGGCCCGGTGAGAATCCGGGGCGCCGCCGTTATCCCCAGGATGGCGCTCACGGTCCGGCGGGATCCCTTGATCGGGCCCAGGTGCACCGATTCGGGGTGGAGCAGAAGCCAGACGCTGTCGGCCAGGCGAATCGGCTTCTGCAGCTCCTCCCAGAGATGCTCCAGCGGGGTCCGGACGTCCACCGCGGCAATCCGCTGGCGGATCATGGGCAACCGGCTCTCCAGGGCCCCTCTCGCGGCCCCCAGGACCTTCTCCGTGACGTTCACCCGGAGAAAGGTGACTACACACCGGTCCCGCTCGGCCGGGGTCAGGGCGGTCAGCTGGGCCAAACGGGTCTTCACGCTCAGCTGCCATTGGTCGGTGAGCCCGGGCACGACTCGGAGGACCAGACGGGCCCGGCGCGGCTCGTCGTCAATCCCGCAATCCCCGCTGAGCGTCGGACCGATCGAGGAGGTGAGCCAGGCGCGGCCCCGATAGTGGAGGGTGGCCGCGAAGCGGATGGTGTCCCTGGCAAAACTCACATCGAAGGGATCCCGTCGTACCTCGAACGCGAACGAGGCCTGCTTCGATCCTTTGAGCGGCAAAGGCAGCCGGGTCTCCAAGTCGCCCAGTTGGTCGGGAACGATCCGTTCCAGCGCGGCCAGCGCGCTCTCGAGATCCACCGAGAGCGGTGCCACGATGGTTCCGGCCTGGAATGACGGGAGGGAGTCGGGCTCGGCCAGCTCCCGGGGCGGCGGCGGCGCCTCGATCCTCCCTGGTCCACATTGGCCCAGGACCGGAATGAGGAGGAAGACCGCCGCCAGCCGATAGCCCATAGCCGATAGCCGATAGCCCATAGCCGATAGCCGATAGCGCCATGCTAAGCTACCTTCCGGCCACCCTCCACGATACTGCCATGACGCCATTAACCCCGTTCTCGCGCCCCGCGCTCGCGGCCGCTTTGCTCCCGGTCATCCTGGCCTTCGATTCCTCCCGAACCCCCCAGCCGCCCGGCGGCCCAGCCGCGCAGTCGCAAGCCTTCGCCGATCTCGTTTTCCGAAACGGCCGGGTCTATACCGCCAACGACAAGAGTCCCCATGCCGAAGCGGTTGCGGTCCGGGGAAACCGGATCGTCTTCGTCGGCAATAACGCCGGGGCCTATCGGCTGGGCGGCCCCTCGACCCGGGTGGTGGAC
>DATECI010000364.1:0-7377 GCA_035286985.1 Gemmatimonadales bacterium | reverse complement strand
CCCCGCCGATACCGGGCTGGTAATCGGACCGGGTACCGCGAGTACTTCCCTCCCCTGGCTTTGCGCCCACTCGACCGTGCCCAGGGCTCCCGAACTGGCCGCTGCTTCTACCACCACAGTCACCCGAGCCAGCCCGCTAATCAGCCGGTTGCGGCGCGGGAAGCTCCCGGCGCTGGGACGTTCGCCTGGCGGGAACTCGCTGACCAACAAGCCCTGGCGCGCTACCCGCTCGTAGAGCTCCCGATGGGCCGAGGGGTAGATCACCCCGAGCCCGTTGCCCAGAACCCCGATCGTTGCCCCCCCACCGTCGAGGGCACCCAGGTGCGCGATGGCATCGAGACCTCGCGCCATGCCGCTCACCACCACGAGCCCCGCCTCGACCGCTGCGCGGGCGATGGCCCGGCCCACCTCCGCCCCGTACCGCGTGTGATCGCGGCTGCCCACGATCGCGACCGCGGGGCGAGTGAGGAGATCGAGGTCGCCCTGGACAAAAAGCAGCGGAGGCGGATTCGGAATGGTCCGAAGCATCGCCGGATAACTCGCATCGTCCGGGATCAGGACTCGGGCCCCCATCCCGTCCCCGGTGGCCAGGGCCCGCTCCGTTGCCGCCCGGTCGGCGGCCCGAATCGCGGCGGCCACGGCCAGCGCGACGACTCCCTGCAGGTCCTCAAGGGAGGCCCGAAGCACCCGGTCCGCCGAGCCGAATCGCGCGATCAGGGCCTGGAGACGGGTGCATCCGACCCCCGGAACCAGGGCCAACGTGACGTAGGCCTCCCGCAGGGAAAGATCGGGCTCAGCCATCGGCATGCCTGGCCTGTTCCGGATCGGGCTCGCCCCGGCGCGCTTCCTCCACCAGCGACCACACTCTTGCGGTGAAGTCCTCCAGTCCCAGGCGGGCCACGCTCGAGACGGCCACGGTGCCCTGGGCCAGCGGCGCTACGACTTCGGGCAGCTGATCGCCGGGGGGAAGCAGATCCCGCTTCGAGAGGACCACGAGGTGGGGCTTCTCGAACAGCGCTGCACTATAGGAACCCACCTCCCGCCGGAGCCGATCATAGACCAGCTGGGGGGCGACGCTGTCCACCGGGATCAGGTAGACCAGCACCCGAGTCCGCTCCACATGCTGCAGGAACTTGAGCCCGAGTCCCTTTCCCTGGTGCGCTCCCTCGATGATGCCCGGAATGTCCGCCATCACGAACGACCGGGAGCCGCTTTGGCCGACCACTCCCAGGTTCGGCTCCAGGGTGGTGAACGGATACTCTGCGATCTTGGGGCGCGCCGCGGACAGCACAGCCAGCAGGCTGCTCTTCCCTGCGTTGGGTTCGCCGACCAAGCCGAGATCCGCGATGAGCTTGAGCACCAGCTCGATCCGGCGCTCCTCTCCCTCCTCTCCGGGTTCCCATTCTCTGGGCGCCTGATGGGTTGCCGTGGCGAAGCGGGCATTGCCCCGCCCGCCTCGGCCCCCACGGGCCACCCGGAATTGCTCGCCTGCGCGCAGGACCTCGCCGAGCAGCTCGCCGGTTGCTGCGTCCCGAACCTCGGTGCCCGGAGGGACCGGGAGAAAGAGGTCCTCGCCTGAGGCCCCCGTCTTGGTTTTCCCCTTTCCGTGCTGGCCCCGCTCCGCCTTCCAGGCGGTTCGGTAGCGATAGTCGAGCAGCGTGGCCAGGTTGGGATCGGCCCGCACGTAGATGCTTCCGCCCCGCCCACCGTCACCCCCGTCCGGCCCACCCTTGGGCACGTACTTGAAGCGCGCGAAGGAGCTGGCCCCTGACCCCCCGGTGCCCGCCCGGATCTGAATCACCGCTCGGTCGATGAAGCTCAAGCCCTTACCCGCTCCCAGAGCGAGGTCACCGCAGCCCATTCATCGGGATCGAGCAGGGGTCGCACCAGTTCGAGGGTCTCGGTGACGGCGGCAGCCCCCGCCCCGGCATTGAGTGCTCCTTTGAGATGCGAGCGGAGCTGCCGCCGGGCTCCCTGGACCGCGATCTGAGCTACGATACAGAGTTCCCGCCGGGCCAGGTCGAGCCCGGGCCGGCCCAGGATTCGGCCGTAGCCTTCGACGATCATTCCGGCATCGAGCGCCGGGTGGAGCGCATGGATGTTGCGACGAAGCGCCGCATAAGTGTCTCCGTAGACTGCCCTGCACACCTGCTCACCCCGAGCCTGCCACTCGGGATGGCGGCGATAGTCGGAACCCTCGTCCTGCTCCGGTGGCGCGCTCGATTCCCCTCCCGCCTGGCGCCAGAGCCTCGCCATGGTGAGCGCCCTGGGCCACCCCGAGATCAGCACCGATTGCAGGATGAGCTCCTCCACCCAAACCGGCGGCACCCCACGACCAGCGCAGCCGCGGCAATGAGCTTCGATCGAAGGCTCGCTCCCGGTCGCAAGAGCGGCTGCCAACCCGACCAGGAGTCGAGTCGGCTCGTCCAGGCGCTCCAACTTCATCCGGTCCCTCCGTCCGGTGCTAACCATCCCGACGCCTCAGCCATCGTAGAAACGCAGCAACCCGGCGGGCCGCAGCTCTCCGGTCACGATCCCGCGCGAGTTGCGGATCTCGGGGTGCCCATGCCCCGCGAGGTCCCTCCAGGGCAGTTCGAGCAAGGCGAGCAATTCGGCCAGCTCGACCGCCTGACCGCCCGACCGCTCGACCGACCTTCGCAGCACCTGCTTCAGAACCTCGAGCAGCGCGACCCCGCTCGCTCGCATGTCGCCATCCTCCACCTTGAGCGCGATGCCCAGCCCAAGTCCGGGGAGTCCGGCAGAATAGACCCCTTCCGCACCGATCTTAGCGATGATCCGGCCCTGGGCCGCCATGATGAGGTCGGTACATAGCCGTCCGGTCCCGGCCAGCAGAAACGGGTGCGACGCCATCGCCGATACGATCCGGCGCGCGGCGAGGTCCGGTGAGCTGATCAGGCGGGCATAAGCCACCGCCATCGCGCGAAGGGGGAGCCCGAAACACACCGCGGTACACCCATCCGGAGCGAGGGCAATGCCGGCAGGTGCGACCCCGCTCCATCGCGTCACCTCCTCGAGGATCCGTTGCTGTACCGGATGACCGGCTTCCTGATAACCTGCAAGCGGCCACCCGTGATGCTTGGCCAGAGCCAACATACCCGCGTGCTTGCCGGAACAGTTGCTCCAACGGGGGGTCAACGTGACGGCGCCCCGCACCGCCGCCTGGGCGACGGCTGGGGACAGCGGGGGATGGGGTCCGCAGGCCAGGTCCCGATCGGTGATGCCGATCTTGGCCATGAGGCCCGTGACGACCTCGAGATGTCGCGCCTCGCTGCTGTGCGAGGCGCAGGCCAGCGCCAGCTCGGCAGCGGTTATCCGGAACCGGTCCACCGCGCCATCCTGCACCAGAGGCAGCGCCTGGAACGGCTTGGCGCCGGACCGCCACCAGGTGATGAGGTCGGGGTTGCCGGAGGACGCGATGAGCCGACCTTCGGAGTCCATGATCGCCGCGGCGACCCGATGGACCGATTCGGGCAGGCCGCCGCGGGTCACTTCGACGCGAAGCTCAGGAGTTGGCATGAGGGCGGAAAGATATTAAAGTCCGCACCCCACCCGGGCGATTAGCTCAGCTGGTTAGAGCGCGCGCCTCACATGCGCGAGGTCACAGGTTCAAGTCCTGTATCGCCCACTCCCCACGGTCAACGGTGAACGGTCAACAGTCAACGGGACCAGCCCGGCAAGTGAGCGCCGGCTGGCGAGGCAGTTCCGGCTGACTGTTGACTGTTGACTGCTTCGATGGGCCCTGCAGGACTTGAACCTGCGACCGACGGATTATGAGTCCGCTGCTCTAACCAGCTGAGCTAAGGGCCCGCAGAAGGGAAACTTAGTAAGTTTCCCGCTCGGTGCGTGCCATCGTCCTCTCTCATCTCTATCTCGACCCCGACCGGCGAGGCAAGCTCCGCGCCCTCGCTGGCCTCGGCGTTGCCGTCGCCGCCGCGGTGCCCGGTGGGGTAGCCGGAGAGGACCATGGAGTCCGGATGGTGCCTGTCGCCTCGTCGGGCGACCCTGGAGAGCCCGAGTCGATCGAATGGAGCGCTCGCGCCCTCCGGCGCCTGATTACCGACTTCCGCCCGGATCTCATTCAGGTCGAGGAGGAGCCCGGCACCCGCGTGAGCGCCAAAGCCGCCGCGGAAGCGACTCGGTTGGGCATTCCCCTCGTCCTGTTCAGCCAGAGTCGCGGCCCTGCGCCGAGCCTCGGAAGGCGTCGCCGCGCGGCCCGGGCCTTCCGGGCGGCCCGGGCAGCCATCGGAGGTAATCCCTTCGCCGTCCAGTGCCTGCGGGAAGCCCTGCCCGGCCGACCGGTCGTCTTGATGGCTCAAACCGGCGTTTCCCTGCCGCCACCCGTCGAGCGCCCCCGCCGGGAAGACCTCTGCATCGGATATGTCGGGCGTTTGCTTCCCGACCGCCGGGTGGACGCCCTGCTCCGGTCCTGCGCCATGCTGATGGGCACCTGGAACCTGACCATCGCGGGAACCGGCCCCGAACAGGAGGCCCTGGAACTCCTGGCCCAGCGTCTCGGTCTGGCGTCCCGAGTGCGTTGGCTCGGAGGAGTGGGCCGGGCTCAAATCGAAGCGCTCTGGCCGGAGCTGGACTGCCTCGTCTTACCCGCGGGGCCCGAAGCCGGCGGGTCTGAGAGATGGTCCACCATCCTGATCGAAGCCATGGCTCGGGGAGTCATCCCGGTCGTGATGGAGGGAGGCATTCCCGCGGCGATCGTCGGAGCCGCCGGAACGGTAACCCGCGACAATGAATCACTCGGGGTCGCCTTGCAAACCTTGCTCGCCTACCCCGAGGAGCGGCCTCGCCTGACCGCCGCCGCGCGCCAGCGAGTGCTCGATCACTTCGTGGATGCCGCCCTTGCCGATCAGACCCTCAAACTCTGGCAACACATCCTGTCCGCCCCCCCTATCCCCTAGCTCCCCACCTAGTCCGGTAACGGCAGCGCTACCCGCTGGCCATCCCGGGCCGCCTGGTAGGTGGCAATCAGGATCTCGAGCGAGTGCAGGCCTTCCCGGCCGTCGGTCTCCGGCACTGCCTGGCCCCGAAGCGCCTGAATCACGTTGTCGTAAAAGCGCAGGTGACCCTTGCCATACACCGAGCTCGTTTCGTAGCTGGCCCGCTCTACCTCGTCGTCCATCGGATCCGGCTCGGCAAACTGCCAGTGATCGATCCGATTCACCGCGACCCCACCCACCCGAACGGACCCCCGATCCCCCAGGACCGTAACCGAGCCCTCCAGGTTCCGCGGGTAAGTGAGCATGGTGACGTTCAGCGATCCCAGGGTGCCGGCGCGCCAGCGCAGGGCGAGCACCCCGGTATCCTCGACTTCGATCCGGCGGGCCAGGGTGGCCGCATACGCCTGAACACTCTCGACCGGGCCGATCAACCAGTCGAGCATGTCCACGTAATGGCTCGCTTGGTTCATGAACGCTCCCCCATCGAACTCCCAGGTCCCCCGCCAGGGCGAGCTGTCGTAGTAGGATTGCGGCCGGTTCCAGAAGACGTTCACGGTCACCAGATAGATCCGTCCGAATCGGCCGGCCTCGATGGCCCGCTTGAGCAGCCGCAGCGTCGGGTTGTTCCGGTTCTGTTTGACGATAAAGAGATGGACGCCGGCCAGGTCGGTTGCCCGGACCATCGCTCGCCCGTCTTCCAGCCGGGTGGCCATGGGCTTCTCACTCATGACGTGCCGGCCCGTCTCGGCCACTTGAATCGCCTGCGTCGGGTGCAGCCCGCTCGGCGTGGCCAGCACGACGATATCAGGGTCCCCCGCCGCGAGGAGCGTCTCGAGCGAGGGGAATCCCGGCGCGCCGGTACGGGCAATCGCCCGCTGCAGCGCGCCGGGATCGTTGTCCACGACCCCGATCAACTCGGCCGAATCGGTGTGTCCCTCGATCGCCTCGAAGTGGTTGGCCGAAATGCGACCGCACCCAACCACCGCGAATCGGATCTTCCGGTTGGCGGGAACGGTCTTCCGGACCAGTACGCTGCCCGGGTTCTTCATCCCCGGGTCCGGTCCGCGCCATTGCCGAGACTGAGCTGGCGAGCCCGCCACTCTTCCATCCGCACCGTGAGCCGAACCCCCTCCGGCGTTTCTTCCCGGTCCAGCACTTCCCCGGCACGATAGACGGCGGCGAGCCGGGCGCCGTCGTCGGCCGGAATCACCACCCGCAGGGTCTGGCGCTGGGAGCGAACCCGGTCGCGCAATGCGGCCTTGAGCTCTTCCACCCCGTCGGAACTCACCGCACTGGTGAACACGGCTCCTGGCTGGAGCAGGAGGATCCGCTCCCGGAAGGCCTTGGGATCGGTGAGCTGGTCCATTTGGTTGAATACCATCACTTCGGGCCGGTCGGCCATCTCGAGCTCGCCCAGGACCTGGTTCACCACACTCGCCTGTTCCTCCCACTCGGGATGGCTCGCATCGATGACGTGCAGCAGCACATCCGCTTCGCGGGCCTCTTCCAGAGTGGCCCGGAAACTGGCGACCAGATGGTGCGGCAGCTTGCGGATGAATCCCACGGTGTCGGTTACCCGGGCCCGGAGCCCATCGCCCAGATCCACCTCCCGGGTCAGGACATCGAGCGTCGCGAAGAGCCGGTCTTCCACGAAGATCTCACCAGCCCGGTCACCCGCCAGGGCCCGCAGCAGGCTCGATTTCCCGGCATTGGTGTACCCCACGATCGCGGCATGGAGCAGCTTCTGACGCCCCGCCCTGTTCCGCAACGTGGCCCGATGGCGCGCGACGTCGCGGAGCTTGGCCCGGTGATGCAAGATCTTCCGGCGGATCATCCGGCGGTCCGTCTCCAGCTGGGTTTCGCCGGGTCCCCGTAGCCCAATGCCCCCCCGAATCCGCGAAAGGTGGGTCCACATCCGGGTCAGCCTCGGCAGCAGGTATTCCAGCTGCGCCAGCTCCACCTGGAGTTTGGCTTCGGCAGTTCGGGCCCGGGTCGAAAAAATGTCGAGGATCACTTCGGCACGGTCCATAACCCGGACCCCGAGCTCGCGTTCGAGGTTGGCCCCCTGCACCGGAGTGAGCTCGTCGTCGAAGATCGCCAGCGTGGCTCCCTCTCCCGCCACTTTGGCCTTGAGTTCGCCCACCTTGCCTTCGCCGAGAAGGGTCGCCGGGCTGGGAGCGGCGACCTGCTGGGTCAACCGCCCCACCACTTGGGCCCCCGCGGTGTCCACCAGCCGGGCCAGCTCCTCCAGGTGTTCCTGCAATTGCTCCACGTCACGGGAACCTTTCCGCGGCGCGGCCACCAGAATGGCCCGCTCGGCCGGAGGCTCCACCGGAATGAGTTCGCGAATCGGCTACCTCCCAGAGAGGTCGACGCTGTCACCTGTCACCTGTCACCTGCCACC
>DATECI010000363.1:0-4839 GCA_035286985.1 Gemmatimonadales bacterium | reverse complement strand
GTTCGGTTCCTTTGCTCCGGGCAATCTGGAACTGCTCCGTAGTGAGCTGCTCCCGCCATTCGGCGTCGGTCTTCACCACCCGCGGGGATTCCACCGGCCCCACCAGGCGGCCCGTCCGGTCGTAGACTCTCACCCTGACGCTCATGCTCTCCTCTCGTCCCCAAGCTCCCTGGCTCCCTACCATCTCAACCCCACCTTCCCCTTCATCGAATCCGGCACCACCGGCCGAAGATCGTCGTCGGTGCCGGGCGTGCCGTCCGCTCCGACCGCGAAAAGATCGTAACTCTCCCCATTGGGGGCGAGCCGGTACTGAAAGGGACGAAGACCCAGAAGACCTGCGCTCGGATCAAAGATGCGGACCGGCCGCTGGAGTCCGAACTTCTGCGACAGCACGATCAGCGAAGGCGGATAGGAGCCCTGCTCTTTCCGGTAGAGCTCCACCGCCTCGACGACTTCCGCCAGACCTTGCCGCGCCAGCTCGAGCTTCGCCTGTTGAAGCTCCGGGCTGTTGAAGACCTGGGAGCCGAGCACCAGGAAGCCGATCAGGTTGAGCACGGCTCCGACCGCCCCGATAGCAGCTGCAACCAGCGCCCGCGGCCTGCTCGAGACCAGCCCCCACCCCGCCGCTACGGAGCCGA
Source organism: Gemmatimonadales bacterium (assembly GCA_035286985.1). Taxonomy (GTDB): domain Bacteria; phylum Gemmatimonadota; class Gemmatimonadetes; order Gemmatimonadales; family GWC2-71-9; genus JABFSM01. The sequence goes on along the minus strand of DATECI010000363.1, from coordinate 4,201 downwards.
GCAGGAATCCCAATCCGGGGACGAAGGAAAGCCCCCCCAGCAGGAAGAGCGGCCACGCGGGTTTGGGGCTCGGCGGCGGCGGTTGCTCCATGATCAGCGCCCGCCTCCGTGGTGCGTCCCGGCACTCGCGACCTCGTTCGCTTGGGGAAGCGCCAGGCAGAGTTTCCGGAGCCGCACCAACCGGTTCGGGGGCATGGCTCAGGGCACCAGCACGGTGATGCTGGCCCAGGTGGTCCCGCCCCGTCCCGCGTAGCGCAGATCGGTGATGGTGACCCGGGTCCCCCCATCTTCCCGCGCGGACTCGAAGCGCGGGAAGCGGGCCCAGGCCAGGAATCGGGTCCCCGCCGCGGTGCGGGCCGCTTCCGCCGCTCCCGGCTGGTCCCGGCCGGCCGGCACCACGGCATGCACCGAGTACGCGGCCGCCGATCCCCATCGCAGGATTCCCACTTCGTACCGACCCCCGAGGTCCCGGATGACTGCCCGGCGGAATGGATCCGCGAAAGCCGGCGCCACCATGGTCCGGAACCGGCTCCCGGTTTGCGCCTCGATGACCCGGGCCCCGATCCGCCCCGAGATCACCATGGCAATGGCGTACCCGGCCACCACGCCGAGCGACACCCGAGGAGGCCACGGATTGTTCCGCTGGCGACGCCAGGCGGCAAGAATCCCGGCCAGGAGCACCGCCCAGACCCACGGATCCACGATGAAGAGGCCATCACCGTGGAACCACCGCTCCGAGAACGGCATCAGCAACCGCACCCCATAGACGTTGAGCAAATCGAGGAGCGGGTGCGACCACACTGCGATCGCGGCAATCCCCAGAAGAGGTAGCACCCGCTCGTCGCCCCCCCCGCGACCCGTGATCCGGGGCCAGCCCCAGGCCACCGCGGCGAGGAGCGGCGGAAGCACCAGCATCGCCAGAATCCCGTGAGTCCACCCGCGTCGAAAGCCGAGGGCATCGGCTTCCGAGCCCACCAGGTACGTCAGCACGTCGAGATCGGGAAGGTTGGCGCCGATCATCAGGGTGGCCGTAGCTAACGGCGTAGCCCGTTTGAGGCCCGATTCGGCCAGGGCCACTCCGACCAGCGTGTGGGTGATAGTGTCCATGCTCCGCCTCCCCGCGGCCCTTCACTCTAACCGGGGTCGGGAGCTCTCCGGGAGCGCCGCCGCCCCTTGGCGGGAGACAGATCGATCAACAGGGCGATGACCAGCCCGACGATCGGCCAGAAGGTCCACAGGCCGCCAAACCAGTGTTGGACGGCCGTGTACCAGAGCAGAGTCGTGGGCAGGAAGAGAAAGCCCAGGATAGGCCAGAGCGGCGACGGAAACACCCCCTGGAACCAGTGGCTGAACAGCCAGAGGAGCACAATGGCGAGCCGCGGCGTGATCAGCGCGAGCAGGAAGAGCAGGCAGGGCATCTCGCCTCAATGGGGGGGAGGGGTCGTGGCGGCAGCAGCTCCCCGGATGAACCCGATGTAGTCGGTCGGAGCCGGCGCGTGCCCCGCTTGCCGGAGCAGCAGATTGACCTTGCCCCGGTGATACTGCCCGTGCAGGCTCACGTGCAGCAGGATATCTCCCACCGAGTTCTCGTAGGATTGTCCCGCGCTGTTGGTATAGGGGACCAGCCATTCCAGCCGGGCCGCACCGAGGTCCGCGAGGTACGCGGCATAACCCGCATGGACCGTTTCGGCCAGCGGCTCTGCCTCGGCCAGGCCGAGCGCTGGCCAGACCGCGACCCGGGCCGAGCGGTGTTCCAGCCGGGCCAGCCAGGTTTCCGCTGCACCCAGGACATGGCCGAACTCCCGCAAAGCCTCCGCCGGTTCCCCGCCGCTGTCCCGCAGCGCGGCCAGGAGCCGGAGATCGGCCCAGCGGGCATGGGCTACCAGCCGGCGAATCTCCTCTACCATGGGAGAATCCTAAGGCGGGGGGGCCGCCCGCTCCGCGAGCCGGGCCGCTTCTCCGGCCCGCCCTGCGCGGCGCAGCAGCTCGGCATAGTCGCGCAGCGTCTCCGCGGTTTCGCGGCTGGTCCGCCCCAGCGCCTCCCGGATCTCGAGCGCTCGACGATACAAGGGCTCCGCCTCGGTAAACCGTCCCTGGTCCCGGAGCAGCCCCGCCAGCCCGTTCAGGGTTACCGCAATGCTGGGGTGGCCCGGGGAGAGGACCGAGTCCTTGATGGCAAGGGCTCGCCGGAAGAGCGGCTCCGCCTCGCGGTAGCGCTGGAGCTTCCAGTAGGTCTCGCCCAAGTTGTTGTAGATCCCGGCCACAGTCGGGTGGCTCGGACCCAGAGTCTTCTCGAAGATCGGGCGGGCCCGCTCGTAATAACCGAGCGCATCACCGTAATGGCCCAGCATCCAGTGGAGTCCCCCGAGGTTGTTCAGCGAGCCGGCCAAGTCGGGGTGATCCAGGGGGAGGGAGCGCTCCTGTAGCGCCAGAACCCGGCGGAACAGCGGCTCCGCCTCGGCATAGCGGCCCTGATTCCAATACACCACCGCCAGGTTCCGCAGGTTGCCGAGGCTCCGGGGATCCTCGGGACTCCGAACCTTCTCGTCCAGGGGAACGACCTGGGCGTACAGCGACTCGGCTTCCGTCGTTCGGCCCTGCTTGACCCGGAGCGCGGCAAGCGCGGCGAGGCTGGTCGCAACCTCCACGTGCTCGAAGCCGAAGGCGGCCTCGCGGATCGCCAACGCGCGCCGATAGGCGCTGTCCGCTTCGCCGAAATCGCCCTTGGCTCGCGCCACGTCGCCCAGCGCGGTCAGCGTTTCGGCTACCGAGGGATCGTCCGGGCCCAGGTCCCGCTCCCGCACCCGCAGCGCTTCCTCGAGCAGCGGGCGGGCCGGGCCATAGAGGCCGAGGGCTTCGTAGACCGTGCCCAACGTGTGCATCAAGCGGGCCTGAAGCAGCGGCTGCCCCGAAAGCCCGGTGGCCACGTTGCGGGCCCCCCGGTCCAAGATCTCTCGGGCGGTAAGCGAGTTGCCGCGGGCTTCGTCAGGGTTGGATATCCGAAAGAGGTCCACCAGGAACCCGGTGACCTGCTGCGCCGCGGCGGCCTCCTGCGCGGCCACCCGTTCCGCCCGGGTGGCCCGCACGAACCCGACCGTGGCGAGCACCGCCCCGCTGATGATCGCAGCGGCGATGAGCCCGGCCGCCGTGACCCCAGCCCGGTGCCGCTGCACGAACTTGCTGACGCGGTAGCGGGCGCTGGGCGGGCGAGCCTGGACCGGCTCGCTCGCCAGATAGCGCACCAGATCATGGGCCAGCCCATTCGCGGTTTCGTAGCGGCGCGCCCGATCCGGATCCATCGCCTTCATGACGATCCAGTCCAGATCGCCCCGGAGGTCGCGACGGAGATGGTCCGTGTCGGTCCGGCGAGCGTGGGCCACCAGGTCGGCCCGCTTCTGCGCGGCCATCAGCTTGACGCTCGGGGTCGGGGGATTGGTTTCGCCCGAAGCGAGCCGCGCCAGAAAGAGGTGCACCCCCACGTCCCCAGGCTCCAGCGGCAGCTGCCCCACCAGGAGCTCGTACAGCATCACCCCGAGCGAGTAGATATCCGCCCGGGTATCCACGTCCATGCCCGCCGGATCGGCCTGCTCCGGACTCATGTAGGCCGCGGTCCCGACCGTCTGCCCACCCAGCGTTACTAGCGTGCTCTCGGTGAGCTGGTGCCCGAGCGCCTTGGCGATCCCGAAATCGATGATCTTGGGCTGGGCGGTGCCGTCCTGGTCGATCACCAGGACGTTGGACGGCTTGAGGTCCCGGTGGATCACCCCCTTCTGGTGGGCGTGCTGCACCGCATGACACACCGCGATGAAGAGCTCGAGCCGCTGAGGAATCGAAAGCCGGTGGGTGTCACAGAACTGGGTGATCGGGAGCCCCCGCACCAGCTCCATGGCAAAGTACGGCTGCCCTGCCTCGGTGGTCCCGGCATGGAGCACCCTGGCGATGCCGGGATGGTTCATCACCGCCAGAGCTTGCCGCTCGGCCTCGAAGCGGGAAACAATCTCCCGGGAATCCAGGCCGGCCCGAACCACCTTGAGCGCCACGCGGCGGCGTACCGGCCCGGTCTCTTCGGCCTCGTACACCACCCCCATGCCTCCCTCGCCGAGCAGCTGGAGCACTCGGAACGGGCCGATCCGTTCCGGGAGGGGGGGGACCTGGGAACCGGGGCTCATGACGCCGCGCGCGGCCTAACCCGCCACTGCCT
>DATECI010000362.1:0-2432 GCA_035286985.1 Gemmatimonadales bacterium | reverse complement strand
GCAAGACCACCACCATCGAGATGTGCGAGGGACTGACCGTTCCGGACCAGGGCGAGGTCCGGATCCTGGGAGAAACCTGGGCTCGGAACGGAAAGTCGCTCCGCCAGCGTCTGGGTATCTCCCTCCAGGAAACCCAATTCTCCGACAAGTTGACCGTCGGCGAGACCCTTCAGCTCTTCCGCAGCTTCTATCCCCGGCCCCGACCCCTCGAGGAAATCCTTGCCGCGGTCGAGCTCGGGGAAAAGCGGAACGGGCGGGTGGGCCAGCTCTCCGGTGGCCAGAAGCAGCGGCTGGCGCTCGCCTGCGCGCTGGTGGCCGATCCCGAGCTCTTCTTTCTCGACGAGCCGACGACCGGCCTGGATCCCCAGTCCAGGCGCCAGCTCTGGAACCTGATCGAGGGGATGAAGCAGGCGGGCCGCACCGTCGTCATCACTACCCATTACATGGAGGAGGCCGAGCGGCTCTGCGACCGGGTGGCGATCGTGGATCATGGGAGGGTCATCGCGCTGGGCACCCCGCGGGATCTGATCAGCTCCCTCGGCGCCCAGCACGTCATCGAATTCAGCGTGCAGGCTCCGGCCGACCGCCCGACTGCCCGACCGTCCGACGCTGACCTCCTCGCCCTCGACGGCGCCCGCACCGTGCGCCGCCGCAATCACACCTACCTCCTCGAATCCACCCAGGCCCACCGGACCATCCCCGCGCTGCTCCAGTTCCTGGCCCAGCGCGACCTGGCGCTCGAGGAGCTCAGCACCCATTCGGCCACCCTGGAAGATGTCTTTGTGCATCTCACCGGCCGCAAGCTCCGTGATGGCTGACGCCCGCCCCTGGATCGAGCGCCCCCTGGTCCAACTCACCCTGGTCCGGGCCCGGGAGTTTTTCCGCGAGCCGGAGGCCGTATTCTGGACCTTTCTCTTCCCGGTCCTGATGACCGGCGGGTTAGGGTTGGCCTTCCGCAGCAAGCCCGAAGAGCTGGCCCGGGTGGCGGTCCTGGCCTCGGCGCCAGGGGCGGAGGCGGTAGCCTCCCGCCTGCGCGGGAACCGCCTGCTCGAGGTGTCGCTGCTCCCGGATTCCGCGGCGGCCCGGGCGCTCCGGGCCGGAAAAGTCGCCCTGGTCATCGTGCCCCGCTCCCCGGCCGCCGTCGAGTACCGCTTCGACAATACCCGGCCCGAAGGCGTCGCCGCCCGCCGGGTGGCCGATGACGCGCTGCAGCGGAGCGCGGGCCGGACCGATCCGGTGTCAGTCCAGGAAGCCCCAATTCGGGAGCCCGGATCCCGCTACATCGATTTCGTGGTGCCCGGCCTCCTCGGCATGGCCCTGCTGGGAAACGGGGTATGGGGAACCGGTTTCCCGATCGTGGATGCGAGGCGCAAACGCCTGCTCAAGCGACTCATCGCGACTCCGATGCCCAAGCGCTGGTATCTGGCCTCCTTCGTCCTCTCCCGCATCGGGGTGCTGGTGCTCGAGGCCGGCGCCCTGCTGCTCTTTGCCCGAATCGTGTTCGGGATCCCGTTCCGGGGCTCGCTCGCGGCGCTCGGGCTGATCTGTCTCATCTCGGCCCTGGCGTTCGGCGCGCTCGGCCTCCTGATCGCCTCCCGGGCCCGGACCCTCGAAGCCGCTTCCGGCCTCATGAATCTGGCGATGGTCCCGATGTGGGTCATGTCGGGAATCTTCTTCTCGGCTTCGCGATTTCCCCCGGCCATCCAACCGTTCGTCCAGGCGCTCCCGCTCACCGCCGTGAACGACGCGCTCCGGGCCAACATGCTGGAAGGGGCTTCCCTGGGGCAGGTGGCCCCGGAGCTCGGGATCGTCGTGGCCTGGCTGGTGATCTGCTTTGCCGCCGCGCTCGCGCTATTCCGTTGGCAGTAACGCTTCTTCCCAGGTCCTTCACCCGAATTTCTGCAAGACCCGTCCAGATTTCCGATAGCAGCGCCGGACCCGTGCTCGGAGAGAGGCAACCCTGAGGGAGCGCCGCGACTCATTGAGAAACGCCGGGGGGCAAATGCGCGCTCGTCTTCGTGTTATGCTGCCTGCCATCGGCCTGCTCGCGGGGCTGGGCGGGTGCGCTTATCCCGGCACTCCCGTCCCGGTCGCCGGAAACACCCAACTGCTAGCCGGTGAGTGGGAAGGCACCTACTCGAGCGAGCAGACCGGCCGCACAGGCGCCATCACTTTCTCTCTCAAAGCAGGCACCGATTCGGCCTTTGGCGACGTCGTCATGATTCCGAGCCGGGCCGAGTATCCTCCGACCCCCGCGCCGGAGCTGGAAGGCCGCCCACCGGGCGCAATGGCCCGGGTGCTCCGGATCTCCTTCGTGTGGTGCTCGGACGGAGAGGTCACCGGGCGGCTCGACCCGTACGAAGATCCCCTGACCGCAGAACGGATCTACACCACATTCGAGGGACGGCTCGAGCGGAACAATCGGTTCCGGG
>DATECI010000361.1:0-12824 GCA_035286985.1 Gemmatimonadales bacterium | reverse complement strand
TGCGGTCCCCCTGGCGGTGGCCCGCGCGCAATCGCTTACCCCGGCCGAGCGGGCCGGTATCGACAGCGCGGTGTCGGGCATCCTCGCAGGGACCGGTGCTCCGAGCGCCTCGATCGCTGTCGTCCGCCAGGGCACGATCGTTTATGAGCAGGCCTACGGCAACGCCCGCATCAATCCGGGAGTTCCGGCCACGAGTGCAATGCGCTATGCTATCGGTTCCGTCACGAAGCAGTTCACCGCGTCGGCGATTCTCCTGCTCGCGGAAGCGGGGAAGCTCTCCCTCGACGACAAGGTTTCGAAGTGGCTGCCCCGGCTTACCCGCGCCGATGAGATCAGCATCCGGCAACTCCTCTCGATGACAGCCGGCTACCAGGACTACTGGCCCCAGGACTACGTCTTCACCGGCATGGAGCGCCCGGTTGCCCCGGAAGCCATCATGCAGCGCTGGGCGGCAAAGCCGCTCGACTTCGACCCGGGCACCCGATGGCAGTACAGCAACACCAACTACGTGGTCGCGGCGGCGATCGCCGAGCGGGTGGCTGGCATGCCGCTCATGGAGTTCATGCGGCGCCGCATCTTCGCGCCGCTCGGCATGACGTCGGTGACCGACTTCGACGCCGGCCCGCTTGGGTCCCAGGATGCCGGCCCCTATCTCCGGAATGCGATCGGGCCGCTCCGTTCCCCCCCGAAGGAAGCCAGCGGATGGCTGTTCGGGGCCGGCCACCTCGCCATGACCGCCCACGACCTCGCCCTCTGGGACATTTCGGTCATGAACCGATCGCTGTTGCGCTTTCCCTCGTACCAGGCCCAACAGACCGACATCCTGCTCCGGAACGGCCTCTCGACCCGCTATGGGCTTGGGGTCAGCGTCGGTTCCGGGGTGGGCGCGCGGCGCCGGCTGTCGCACGGGGGTGCCGTCTCGGGGTACACGACCGCGAACGACGTCTACCCGGACAACCGGGCGGCGGTGGTCGTATTCACCAACATCTACCCGGGTGCCGCCGGGGCGCCGGAGCAGATCGCCGGGCGGATCGCCGGCATCATCTTCGCCCGAACCGACACCGCCGCGGTAGCCGCAGGGGAGCTGGCTCGGCGAATCTACGACGGCCTGGCCAAGGGCACCATCGACCCTGCGCTTCTCAGCGAGAACGCCCGGGCTTACTTCACGAGCGAGGTCGTCGCCGACTACGCCGCGAGCCTGGGCCGCCTCGGCATACCGGCCGAGTTCACCCAGACCGGCGAGTCCCTGCGGGGGGGCATGACGATCCGCAACTACCGGATCCGGGTCGGCGGGATCGTGTTGGACCTGACGACCATGACCCTTCCCGACGGGCGGATCGAGCAGTATCTCATCGCCCGGGCCGGATAGGACCGTCGAACCGAGTTGATTCCCCGTTGGTCGATCTCGACGCCCTCGCCCAGCACCTCATCGCCGGCCGCGCCGACGCCGTCGCGGCGCTGACCCGGCAGGCCGTGGATGAGAGCGTCGCGCCGGCCGAAATCCTGGAGCGCGGCCTGATCGCCGGGATGCGGGTCATCGGCGAGCAGTTCCGAGACAACGTCATTTTCGTGCCCGAAGTCCTGGTGGCCGCCCGAGCCATGAAGGCAGGCCTGGCGCACCTCGAGCCCGTCCTGGTGGCGTGCGGGATCGAGCCCGTTGGGACCTTCGTCATCGGGACGGTCAAGGGCGACATCCACGACATCGGCAAGAACCTCGTTGCGATGATACTGAAAGGGGCCGGCTTCCGCGTCATCGACCTCGGCGTCAATACCCCCCTCCCCACGTTTCTGGCGGCCATCGAAGAGCACCGCCCGGACATCGTAGGGATGTCCGCGCTGCTCACGACGACGATGGGGCAGATGAAAACGAACATCGAGGCCTTCCACCGGTCCGGTTTGACGGAGCGCATGCGGGTGATGGTTGGGGGCGCTCCGGTGTCGGAGACCTATGCGCGCAGCATCGGGGCCGACGGCTACGGCAAGGACGCGCCGAGCGCCGTCTCCCGGGCCCTCGAGTTGCTCGGGGGCTTGAAGGCGCGGGGGGCGTAGGGCATGCCCTTCGGGATCCGCTTCCTTCCCGAGAACCGCACCTTCGTGGCCGAGGAGCCGGTTGACCTGTTCCTTGCGGCTTCGAGGTGCGACATCTGGGTCGAGCAGCCGTGCGGTGCTAAGACCAGCTGCGGAAAGTGCCGGGTGCGGGTCGCCGGTGGCCCGGTCCTGGTGACCGCGGCAGATGCCCGCCTGCTGTCGGTCGCAGACATCACCGCCGGGTGGCGGCTGGGGTGTCAGTTCACCGTCGCGGGCGACTGTGTCGTCGAGGTGCCGCCTCAGAGCCGGGCCGTCCCGCCCAAGGCGTTCGGCGAGGAACACCTGGACCTCGACGACCTGAAGCCGCTGGTCGTCCGGCGCGTGGTAGCGGTGCCGCGTGAGGACGACCACTGCCCCGAGGCCATCCTCGATGGCCTCGCGCGGGCGCTGGCGGAACCCGGGGGGGGCGGGCCGGCGATCCGGCGGCTGCATGCGAGCTGGGAGATGGCTGCCGCGTTGCCGGCCCTGGTGCGGAATCACGACGCACTCGCCCTGGTCGTCTCGGGTCGGGAGTTGCTCGCCGCGGAGCCCCCTGGCACCGGGGCTGGGGCGGCGGTGCTGGGCGTCGCCGTTGACCTCGGGTCCACCTCGCTCGCTGCGGCGCTGGTCGATCTCCGGGACGGCCGCGTCCTCGGGGTCGCCTCCCGGCTGAATCCCCAGGTCCGCTACGGTCCGGACGTCATCTCCCGCATCCATTATGCCCAGGAGCATGAGGAGGGCAACGCCCGGCTCCACCAGGCGATCGCGGGCGGGGTCGGCGAGATGATCCAGGAATTGGCGGCGCGGACCGGCGCGGCGACGGACCGTATCTTCGCGATAACCTGTGCCGGCAATGCGACCATGACCCACACCGCCGTGGGCGCTGACGTGACCCCGCTCGGCGAAGCGCCCTACGAGGGGGTTCTCACGGGCGAGTGGGAAATGGGCGCGCGCGAGGCCGGGTGGCCCACCCATCGGGACGCGCGGGTCCGCTTCCTGCCGCTGATCGCCCGGCATATCGGCGGCGATACCGTGGGGGCGGCGCTCGCGTGCCAACTGGACCGGGCCGACCGCTGGCGCCTGCTGATCGACCTCGGTACCAACGCGGAGGTCGTCATCGGCTGCCGGCAAAGGATCGTCACCACCTCGACCGCCGCGGGGCCCGCCTTCGAAGGCGCGAACATCTCCTGCGGCATGCGCGCGGCTCCCGGCGCCATCGACGCGGTCCGGGTGCTGAGCGATGGCCGTGTCGTCGTGGGCACGGTTGCCAATCGGCCACCTCGCGGGCTGTGCGGCAGCGGGTTGGTCGATGCCGCGGCGGAACTGCTCCGCGCCGGCGTCATTGCGCCGTCGGGGTACCTGCGCAGCCGGGCGGAGTGCCAGGCCATCGGCGTGGCCCCGCGCCTGGCCAGCCGGGTCGTCCAGATGGGCAGCGGCGAGCGGGGAGTCCGGCTGGCGGGCGACGTGACGTTGAGCGCGCAGGACGTGCGCCAGCTACAACTGGCCAAGGGATCGACCGCGGCGGGAATCGCGCTGCTCCTGGACGACCTTGGCCTCACAATCCGCGACCTGGACGCGGTGCTCATCGCCGGAACCTTCGGATCCTATCTGCGCAAGGCGTCGGCGCTTGCCATCGGGCTGGTCCCGCCGATCGATCCGGAACTGGTCCGGTTCGTCGGCAACGCCGCCGGAGCCGGAGCGCGGCTGGTCCTCGTCGACCAGCGGGCCAGGCGGCGCGCCATCCGCCTCGCCCGGCGGGCCGAGGACATCGAGCTGGCCGGGCATCCCGGGTACCAGGAGGCATTGTGCAGCGCCATTCCGTTTCCCGACCCGGGCGCCCGGTCGGGCCGGGCCGGCCCATGACACATCGACCCGATACGGAGGCGGTGGTCGCCCGATTGCGCGAGGCCATCAGGGACCTCGTGCTCGCCGTGGAGTCGAGGCTCGGCGAACGCTGCCCCCACCGTGCCGCCGATGACGCGTGCGCGTTCCCGGCCCGATGCCGGAATCAAGTCCCCCGGGACGACGACCCCGGCCGGCTGCGGTGCGGGGGTGACCGGCAGTTGACCTGGACGCGGCAGGCGTCGAGGACGGAACGTGACAAGCCGTGAACGAGTTGGGATCGCGATGCGGCTGGGGGTGCCTGACCGGGTGCCGGTGATGTGCCAGTTGTCGCTGGGCCATTACTTCCTGCACGCCGGGATGGATCCGATCGAGATCTGGCACTCGACCGAAGGGTTCGCCGAGGCGCTCATCCGGCTGCAGCGCCGCTACGGCTTCGACGGGATCCTGATCAATCTCCCGGGCCGGGACCCGGCGTGGCGGCGGTACCTTGCTGCCGTCGAGGACCGCGACGGGGCCCGCATGATCCGCTGGACGAACGGCTGGTACACGGTGGCCCCTCCCGACGACAATCCCCACGTCTATCAGGCCGACGGCTCACGGTACTTCCCGACGTTCGACGAGATCGAACCGGAGCGGCTGTTCTATGTCGAGCCGCACGACATCTCCGGCATTACCTACCCGTACACCTGGGGATTCGACCGGGAGATTGCGCCGCCCGGGCCCGGCTTCTTCCCGCCCTGCCACTACGACACGATTCGCGAGGTTGTCGCGCGTGTCGGTCACGCTGTCTCGGTGCACGGCGAGGTGTTCTCGCCGTTCTCGCAGCTCCTGGAGCTGCTCGACTACACCGGCGGGCTCCTGGCCCTGGTCGACGATCCCGACAAGGTAAAGGCCTGCCTCGATCGCCTCGCCGATGGCGCCATCGCCCTGGGCAGCGGCCAGGTACGGGCCGGGGCCCACGCGGTCCTGATCTCGTCGGCGTTCGCTGGCGCCGGCCTGATCTCCCGGGACCACTACGCCGAGTTCGTCCTGCCCTACGAGCGGAAGCTGGTGCGCGGCATCAAGGCGCAGCACGACGTTCCGGTGTACACCCACACCTGCGGCGCCATCGGGGACCGCCTCGACCTGATGGAGGCGACCGGTACCAACGGCATCGATACCTTGGACTCGCCCCCGCTCGGGACGGTCGACCTCGCGGACGCCAGGCGGCGCACCGCCGGCCGGCTGTTCATCAAGGGCAACATCGACCCGGTGAACACGCTCCTCATGGGCACGCCTGAGGACGCGCTCGCCGCTGCCCGTCAGAGGATTCAGACAGCGGGCCCCGGCGGCGGGTATATCCTCAGCACGGCCTGCTCGGTGGCCCCGGCCACACCGCCCGCGAACATCCTGAAACTGCGCGAGGCAGTCGAGACGTGGGGCCGGTATCCCCTGACGCCGTGACTCCGGTTCGGCACCGGCCGGCCGCCAGGCCCCACGGAGATCCCCAGGCATGACACCCCCCTCCCTGCGTGACGTCATCGCTCGCGGTGAACCAATCATCGGCGACGGTGGGATGGGCACCGAGCTGCAGCGCGCCGGGCTCGAGCCTGGCGGGTGTGGCGACGAATGGAACCGCATTCATCCAGACCGGGTACGGGACATCCACAGCGCCTACGTCGCGGCAGGTTCCCAGGTGATCCTGACGAACACCTTCGGCACCAACCGCTTCGTGCTGTCGCGATACGGCCTGGAGGACCGGGTGGCCGACCTCGCCGCGGCGGCGGCGGCCAACGCGCGCGCCGCGGCCGGGAGCCGCGCCTGGGTGCTGGGAGACATCGGGCCGTGTGGCGGTTTCCTGGCGCCGCTGGGCGACATCGCCCCGGCGGACCTCGAGGCCACCTGGCGGGACGCGATGGCGGCGCTGCTCGCCGGCGGCGCCGACGGGATCCTGATCGAAACGGTGACCGCGCTCGACGAGCTGCTGATCGGCATCCGGGTGGCCCGCGACCTGGGCGCACCGGTGGTAGTCGCCTCGATGGCCTATGACCCGGTTCGCTCGGGCGGCTTCAGGACGATGATGGGCGCCGGGCCCGAGCAGGCCGCGCGGGCGTCGGTCGCAGCCGGGGCCGATCTGGTTGGCGCGAATTGCGGCCGGCTCGAACCGGAAGACTTCGCCGCGCTCGGCCGAGCCCTCCGCGAGGCAGCCGGCAGGCCCGTCATGCTGCAGCCGAACGCCGGCCAGCCTCGCCTGGAAGGTGACTCCATCATCTATCCGTATGGGCCGGGAGACCTCGCGCCGGCTCTGGTGGCCCTGTCGCGGGAGGCCCTCATTGTCGGGGGGTGCTGCGGGACGACGCCGGCTCACATCGGGGCGTTCGCGACGCTGCTGCGCGGCCGGCCCGAGTTGCCACGCCAAGCGGCTCGTCATTCTGGGAATCCCGTGGACCTAGGTGACACATGAATCGGAGAAGCATCCTCCTTGCCGGCCTGATGGTCGCCTCGCTGGCACTGGGCGCCTGGTTCCTCTTCCGGCCCGGAAAGCGGCCAATCACCGTTCCCCCCGGGGCCCAGGCCGGCGATCTGGTGCTGGAACCCTGCCCGGTAAAGATCGAGGGGGTTCGGTACCAAGCCGATTGCGGAACGCTGGTCGCGCCGGAGTACCGCGCCGACTCGAGCTCGCGCCTGATCGCCCTGCCGGTGCGGCGGATCCATTCCCCGGCCCCCAATCCCGCCGAGCCGGTCTTTTCCCTTGGCGGCGGGCCTGGCATCAGCAACATGAGCGGCAGGCGGAAGCCCTGGCTGCTGGCGAACCACGACTTCGTAGTGGTCGGTTACCGCGGCGTTGACGGGACCCCGAAGCTGGACTGCCCCGGATTCGCCGAGGCCGCGCGGGGATCGGGTGACGACCTGCTCGGCCCTGCCTCGCTGGACGCGATCGGACGAGCGGTCGAGGCCTGTGCGGCCAGCCTGCAGGCAGAGGGTGTCGACCTGCGCGGCTACACCATCCCGGAAGTGATCGAAGACATGGAGGCAGCCCGGCTCGCTCTGGGTTATGGGCGCATCAACCTGCTCAGCGGAAGCTATGGGACCCGTGTCGCCCAGATCTATGCCCAGATGCACCCCAGGAGCCTGAATCGCTCCGCCATGATCGGCGTCAATCCGCCGGGCCATTTCCGCTGGCGGCCCGGGACGGTCGATTCACAGGTCGAGTACTACGCCGGCCTCTGCCGCCGGGATCCCGTATGCCGCGGTCGCACCTCCGACCTGGCAGCCAGCATGCAGCGGGTCAACCAGGACATGCCGGCGCGCTGGATCGGGGTGCCCATCGACCGCGGCAAGGTGCGAATGATCGCCTTCGTCCTGCTATACCACCGGACCACCGCGCCGATCGTGTTCGACGCCTACCTGGCGGCTGAGAAAGGCGACCCAAGCGGCCTGGCCCTGATGTCGTTGGCTTACGACTTCGTCGTGCCGAAGATGATGACCTGGGGTGAGTTTCTGGCGCTCGGCGCCAGCGCCGACCTGGAGCCCGGCCGTGACTACCGGGCTGAACTGTTCGTACCCGGGTCCATCCTTGGCGCCCCCATGTCCGAGTTCGTATGGGCCACGGCTCCCGGTCACTGGCCGTCCATCCTCATGGCCGACGAATACCGCCAGGTCCGTCCAACCGCGGTCGAGACCCTGCTGATCAGCGGCAGCGTCGACTTCTCGACCCCGGCGCAGTTCGCCGAAGAGGAATTGCTGCCATCGTTGAGTAGAGGCCGGCACGTGGTGATTGCCGAGCAAGGCCACACCGACGACTTCTGGAAATACCAGCCCGAGGCCGCCGAGCGCCTGCTGATCAGCTTCTTCAATACCGGTACTGCGGATGCATCGCTCTACCGGTACCTGCCGATGGACTTCAAGCCGGCCCTGCGTTTCCCGCTCCTGGCGAAGGGTCTGCTCGCGGCTGGAATAGTGCTGGCGCTCGCCCTGGGATTGGCAGTGTGGTGGACCTGGCGCCGCATCTCGCGGCGGTCGTAACTTCGCCGCGATTCACGGCCCCCGTGACCGGGCGGCCTCCCAGGCGGGATAGAGGTCCGGCCGGCGATGCCGCAGAAAGAGGCGTCGGGCATGGGAACCGGCGGCGGACTCGAGGTCCAGATCCGCGTAGAGGTTGGCGTCCTCCCCTCGGGGGGCTCGCGCGATGATCCTTCCGTCCGGGCCGCAGGCGAACGACTCTCCAGCGAACTCCAGGCAATCCTCCCGCCCTACCCGGTTGCACAGCGCCACGAAGTAGCCGTTCTGAAACGCTGCCACTCGCAACTCGGCCTCGTAAAGTCCTTCGGGCCATTCGTCCACCGCGCCGGCCTGGGGAATGATCACGAGGTCCGCTCCGCCGAGGGTGAGGGCGCGCATGTACTCCGGGAAGTGGCGGTCGTAGCAGATCGCAACCCCGATCCGGCCGACCTGGGTGTCGTAGACCGGGGCGCCGGTGTCGCCCGGTTCGTAGTATCCCTGCTCGTGGAAGCAGGGGTAATCGGTGATGTGGATCATCCGGGTGACGCCAAGCAGGGTGCCATCGGCGTCGATCACGGGCGAGCTGTCAAACCGGTGCTCACCGTCGCGCTCGTAGAAATTCATGACGACCACCAAACCCAGCTCCCGGGCCTTCTCCCGCACTGCGCGAACGGTCGGGCCGTCGAGCGGCTCCGCCTGGTCGCTGTGGCCGCTCCCCGCGGGCACCTGGGGATAGAACCACTCGAACCCTAGCTCGGCGAACGCGGCGAGCTGGGCCCCGTTCCGGGCAGCCTGCTCGAGGGCGGCCAGTCCCCGTTTCAGATTCGCGGCCTTGTCTCTGGTTGCGTGTTGTTGAATGAGCCCGATTCTCATACTCTCAACCTACTCGATCCTGGCCGTTTCCGTTCCGACTGCCGCCGTCTCGACGACCCCAAACGCGCCCGGTACTGTGGCGCGACAACCATGAATAGCCGGCGCGCTGAGCTCGAGGACTGGCTTCGCTTCCTCCGCGGCGAGAGCCGCGGCCGCAAGGGCGGATTCTCTCCTGTGGTGGGCACTCAGGGCCCGGGACCGGCCCGACGGCAAAGCGGGAGTGTCCCATCCAGTTGGTCACGAACGGCACCCCGGAAAGCCAGAACAGCAGCTGGGGGTCATGGGGCGGGCGCCGTTCGATCGCCATGATGGTGATGATGATTGCGATGACTCCTTTCGGTGAACGCTTCCATCCGGTTCTTACCCATCCGGCGCCTCCTTCCGCGCCCTCCGGGCGAGCCAGTAGATCACCAGGCCGATGCCCGCGGCAATGGCGGCATCGCGGGCCTGCCGCAGCGTGGTCTGGGAAAGGAGCCAGGCCGCGAGGATCAGGACCAAGATCGCCAGAGCACTTCCGGCCGGGGCGCGAAAGGCCGCGGGAGGAGCCCCTCGCTTGCGGCGCAGAACCGGCAAAGCGGCGCAAGTCGAGCCGTAGGCCAGGAGCCGGGCGATGACGCTGATGGTGGCTGCGTACACGAAGGTCCCCGACAGGGTGAGGACCAGGAGGACCGTCGAGGTAACCAGGATCGCGGGCTGGGGGGTGCGGAACCGCGGATGCACCAGGCCGAGCCAGCCGGGAAGCTCCCGCCGCTCCGCCATCGCGAAGAGCAGCCGGGGGGCGACCAGTACGATGACTAGCAGATTGCCGGCGATGGAGACCAGCGCCCCCACCGAGATGATCGTCCCACCCCGAGCCCCCAGAAAGCGGCTGCCCGCATCGGCCAGGGGACGGGCCGATGCGGCGAGTTCGGCCGCTGGAAGGGTGCCGATCGCAACGAACTGAATCAGCAGGTAGCAAACCGCGACGACGGCAATCGCGATGAGCAGGGCGCGGGGTAAGTCCACCCTGGGGTTCCGGGCCTCGCCCCCGGCGATGGTGGCCAGCTCGAAGCCGCTGAAGGCGAAGACCAGGAGCAGCACCGACACCGAGAAATCCCCTAACCCGGGCGGAGGACCGGGTGCGTAGGCATCCGGGTTGAGGAAGAACAGGCCCGCCCCGATGAAGAGCAGCAGGGGGAGGAGCTTGGCCACGGTAAAGAAGTTGCTCGCCGCGGTCGCGTTGCGGACCCCGGTCAGGTTGAGGGCGGTGAGCCCCACGACGATAGCCTTGATGGCCGCGATCCGCGGGACCCCCGAGTCCGCCCCCGGCCAGAAGAAGCCGAGGTAGGACACGAAGAGATTGCAGTTGGCCGCGAATGCGGTGAGCCGGGCAATCCAGAGCAGCCACCCGACTTCAAACCCGGTCACCGGCCCGAACGCCTCCCGGGCATAGAGATACGGCCCTCCGGTGCCGCTGAACCGGCTGCTGACCTCGGCAAAGCACAGCACCATCAGGGCCACCACTATCGCGCAGACGACGAACGCCAGGAGGCTGTAGACCCCTACTCGCCGGAAGACCTCGGCGGGGAGGCCGAAGATGCCGGCCCCGATAATCGTGTTGATGCCGAGGGCAACGAGGTCCCACCGGCGGATGACCCGAAGAAGGCCTTCGCTGGCGGGAGCGAGAGGGGACGGCCCGGCCAGGAGAGAGAGGCCGGTTAGAGGTAGCGGGCCACGGCCATCGCGGCGACCGTGAGCGCCAGGAGCATCGCGACGGCGACCCCAGCTTTCCCGGCCCGGCTCCGGAGCGCCTGCACCTCGGCCATCCGGGTGTCGCGCTCCGCCGGAGCGGCCGCACCGGCCTCCTGCGCGAGCTTCGCCGCCCGGAGCATCGAAGGCCGCACGACTTTGATTCCGAGGATGAACGCGACGATCGCGGTCACCGAGCCGAATCCGAACGCCTGGCCCATCGGAGAGCGCATGTACTCGGGCTGGAACCCCACCGACATCTTCCAGTAGAGCCAGAACCCGGATAGGATGGACCCCGCAGCAACGACCGGCATGACGGTCAGGAACCGGCGCCGCATGAGCCCAGCGATGACCTTAGCGCCATCGGGGCCCGCTTCGCGGACCGAAGGAAGGAGAAAGAAGGCTGTGAACATGAGGGTACCCGCCCAGAAGACTCCCAGGACGATGTGCAGCAGCCGCATCAACAGGACGGCGAACTCCATGGCCTGCCTCCGAGCTGGGGAGGGGTCCGCATGTAGGAGCCGCAAACGTACGCGCCCGGCAACGGGCGAGCAACGCACCGTAGCCCTTCCGTCATGGTCTCCGAGACGCTTCAACCCACGCGCGGGCAAGACAAGCCGCCCCATCACCGGGCCTGCTTGAGCCGAACCTCAGGGACCGGGGGTTCGCCCCAGCTCCCTGAAGTCACCGGAAGGTCGCCCCCCTCCTCGCCCGCTCCGGACTGCCGAAATCCCGCTCCGGGTGCTAGACTCTCCTCTGCCATATTGACAGCCGGAGAGGGGGATTGACCGGCGTCCACCTGGGTCGGGAAACTGGGACTCTATGACCGAAACCGAGCTGAAACGCACCCCGCTCGCCGAAACTCACCGCGCCCTTGGGGGCAAGATGGTTCCCTTTGCCGGGTGGGAAATGCCGGTCCAATACCCCACCGGCATCCTGGCCGAGCACCGGGCGGTGCGGAACGGGATGGGGGTGTTCGATGTGTCGCACATGGGGGAGTTCGAGGTGACCGGCCCGGACCGCAACGCCTTTGTCAACCGGATCACCTGCAATGACGTGAGCGCCCTCGACGCGGGGGGAGTCCAGTACTCGGCCCTCCTAACCCGGGAAGGCACCTTCCTGGACGACTGCACGGTGTACCGTTTCGAGGACCGGCTGATGCTGGTGGTCAACGCCTCCAATCGGGCCAAGGCGTGGGAGCACATCGTGGATCAGAAGCAGGCGGGCACCGTCAACGTGCGGCTGCGGGACATTTCCGAAGAGACCGGGCTCCTGGCGGTGCAGGGCCCCAAGACCCAGGGGGCGCTGCAACCCCTCGCCACTCTCAATCTGGAAAACGTCGGCTACTACCGCTGCGCCCAAGGGACCCTGGCGGGGCTCCAGTGCTTCATTTCCCGCACCGGCTACACTGGCGAGGATGGCTTCGAGATCTATTGCCGCTGGCGCGACACGGTGGCCCTCTGGGACGCGGTGACCCGGGCAGGCGCGGTGCCGATCGGACTCGGCGCCCGGGACTCGCTCCGGCTGGAGATGGGGTACGCCCTCTACGGCCAGGAAATCGACGACACCATCACCCCGCTCGAGGCGGGGCTGGGCTGGATCGTCAAGCTCGACAAGGGCGCCCCGTTCATCGGGATACGGGCGCTTCGGGAGCAAAAGGCCCGGGGCGTAACCCGCAAGACCGTGGGCTTCCGGCTCCACGGACGGGGGATCGCGCGGCACGGCTATCCGGTCTGGCTGGAGGGACGGCAGGTGGACCTGGTGCGGAGTGGAGGCCAGAGCCCCTCACTCGGCTACGCCATCGGGACCACCATGCTGCCGGCCGCGGCGGCGAAGATCGGAACCAGGTTCGCAGTCGAGTGCCGGGGAGAGCGGTTGCCGGCGGAAGTGGTGAAGCGGCCGTTCTGGGAGAAGGGTTCGGTGAGGAAGGGGAGCTAGATCGGTGAAGCGTGAACAGTGAACAGTCAACGGGAACGGCCGAGCGGGGGAGCATGGTGCGGGTAGCGATCCTCACCATTTCCGATGCGGGGTTTCGGGGCGAGCGGGCCGATACCTCGGGCGACCGCATCGCGGAGTGGGTTGCTGCTCGCGGGTTCCAGCTCGCCGGCCGCAAGCTGGTGCCGGATGACACGGTGGAGATCGTCCGGGCCCTGCTCGAGTGGGCCGATGGTGGGTCCTGCGACGTCCTTCTCACGACCGGCGGCACGGGCCTCACGCAACGGGACCGTACTCCGGAGGCGACCCACACCGTGCTGGAACGGGAAGCGCCCGGGATCGCGGAGGCCTTGCGGGCCGCGGCGGTCGGGAAGTTTCCCCGCGCCGCGCTCTCT
>DATECI010000360.1:0-8434 GCA_035286985.1 Gemmatimonadales bacterium | reverse complement strand
GATGACTCCGCCGACATCGTGTACGAGGTGTATCGCCTGGCCAGATTCTACGCCCACGAGAGCTGCGCCCAGTGCACCCAGTGCCGCGAGGGCACGGCCTGGACCACCAGGATCCTGGAGCGGATGCTGCACGGGGAAGGGAAGCCCGAGGACCTCGATCTGCTGCTCGAGCTTTCCGATCAGATGACCGGCAAGACGATTTGCCCGCTGTCCGACAGCTGTGCCGCGCCGATCGTGAGCGGGATCAAGAAATTCAGATCGGAGTTTGATAGTTACTTGAAGGGAAAGGCGATGGCGAGTGTCTAGGTAGTAGGTCCAACACCAAAGGCGGCATGAGCGACCAGCTTGTCAACCTCACCATAGACGGTACTCCCGTTTCCGTTCCCAGCGGAACGATGCTCATTGAAGCGGCGAAAAGGGCCGGCGTGCTGGTGCCGCACTATTGCTACCATCCGTCGCTCCCCTCGCCCGCGCTCTGCCGGATGTGCCTGGTCGAAGTGGAAAAGGCCCCCAAGCTGCTCCCGGCCTGCGTCACCGCCGTGGCCGAAGGGCAGGTGGTAAAGGTTCACAGCGAGCCGGCCGAGAAGGCCCGTGAAGCAGTGCTCGAGTTTCTGCTCATCAACCATCCCCTCGATTGCCCGATCTGCGATCAGGCCGGGGAATGCGAGCTCCAGGACTACGTCTTCCAGGAAGGCCGTGCCGGCACCCGGTACGCCGATTACCCCAAGCGGTTCAACCCGGTGGAGGATTTCGGGCCGGACATCCTCTACGTGCCGAACCGCTGCATCCTCTGCACCCGCTGCGTGCGGTTCATGGAGGACGTGGCCAAGACTCCGGTGCTCAACGTGTCGGAACGGGGCGATCGGGCCTACATCGGCATCGATCCGGGGGAGCAGCTCGAACACCCCTGGTCGGGCAACGTCGTGGACCTCTGCCCGGTGGGGTCGCTGATCTCCAAGGATTTCCTCCACAAGGCCCGCGCCTGGGATCTCGACAAGAGCGCGAGCATCTGCCCCCGCTGCACCCAGGGATGCAACATCATGATCGACACCCGGGACGGCGCGGTGGTGCGGTTGCGACCGCGAGCCAACCTGGAGGTCAATCGCCACTTCATGTGCGATGTGGGGCGGGCCGACTATCGCTGGATGAACCGGGGCGACCGGGCAGAAGTTCCCCTGCTGCGGGGCGGCCAGCCCCCCCGGCTCCATCCGGCCGGCTGGGACACTGCGACCGAACGGCTGGCGGCGCTGGTCCAGGAATCCCCCGGGCGGGTGGTACTCCTCGGCTCCGGCCGCGCTTCGCTGGAATCGCTCGGCTGGGTCCGCCGTCTAGTGGAAGGCCGCGACGTGACCGCGGCAATCCGGGTTCCGCTCGGCGAGGAAGCACCCCTGGACGGCGTGCCCGGTCTCGCCCTTCGCCGGGAGCGGGTGCCCAATCTCGACGGCGCGCGTCTCGCGGGTTATGGCGCCACCTGGGAACACGCCCTGGCCCGGATCGATGGTGCCGGGATGGTCTTGCTGCTCGACCCCGAGCTCGACGAGGCCGAAGTGGCCCGGCTGGCCCGTGCCGGCACCGTGATCGTGCTCCATACCGTGGATGGCGAGCACCAGGCCGGCGCAGCGCTCCTGCTCCCAGTCTCGGCGATGGCCGAGGAAAACGGAACCTATGTCAATCGCGATCGGCGGGCCCAACGCTACACCCAGGCCAAGGCCGCGCCCGGCATGGCGCGCCCGGCCTGGTGGGTTGCCGCCGAGGCTTGGACACTCCTCGGCCCCGGCCGCTCTGCCCCAGCCACGGCCGCCGAGGCTTTTGCCTGGCTCGGCGAGACCATCCCCGCGCTCGGCGGCGTGACCTACGACGACCTCGGCCTCTCCGGGAGGGTGCTGGAAATCTCGTCCCCACCCTCCCCCTTGTCCGCCCCAGCCAGGGCCCCATGAGTCCCGAGTTCAAGGGCTTTCTGCTCTTCAGCATCCTCAAGATGCTGGTGGTCTTCACCGCGGTGCTGGTCGGCGTCGCGCTGCTCACGCTCATGGAACGCAAGGTGAGTGCCTGGATGCAGAATCGGCGCGGGCCCAACCGGGTCGGATGGGCCGGCTTGCTGCAGCCAGCCGCGGACGGGGTCAAGAACATCATCAAAGAGGAGACCTTCCCGGCCTCCGCCAATCTGCTGATCTTCACCCTCGCCCCGGCAATGGCCTTCGTCCCGGCCTTGCTGCTCTCAGCCGTGATTCCCTGGGCCGCTCCTTTTCCAGTCGCCGTCGACGCCCGGCTCCCCCTCATCGGCCAGGTGAGCTACCACGGCCCGCTTTCCATGGCCGTGGTGGACCTGCCGGTCGGATTCCTCTTCGTGCTGGCCATCAGCTCGCTCGGGGTCTATGGGATTGCCCTGGCTGGATGGGCCTCCAACAACAAGTACTCCCTGCTCGGCGGGCTCCGTTCCAGCGCCCAGATGGTGTCCTACGAGGTGGCGATGGGCATGAGCCTCATCCCGGTGCTCCTGTTGGCCGGCAACGTCACCTTTGCCCGGATCATCGAGGTCCAGCAAGCGGGCCTCTGGTTCGTGCTCCCCCTCCTGCTCTCGTGCTTCGTCTTTCTGGTGGCCGGATTCGCCGAGACCAACCGGCTCCCCTTCGACCTGCCGGAAGCCGAGTCGGAGCTCGTCGCGGGGTATCACACCGAATACAGCGCGATGAAATTCTCGATGTTCCCGCTGGCCGAATACGCCAACATGACCACCGTGTCGGCCATGGTCGTAACCCTGTTCTTCGGCGGCTGGGATCTTCCCGGCCCCTGGGCCCCGGCCCCGGGGCTCTGGCTCACCGTGCTCACCGGCGGTGTCATGGTTGTCAAGGTCCTGTTCTTCCTCTTCCTGTTTATGTGGGTGCGCTGGACCCTGCCGCGCTTCCGCTACGATCAACTGATGGCGCTGGGCTGGAAGGTGCTGCTGCCGATCGCGCTGCTCTACATCATGGTGATGGCCTTCACGATCTGGGTCGTCGAGAAGTGGCTCGGCCCTGGCTCGCCCCGGCTCGCCATGCTGGTGCTGTTCGGTCTCAACCTGGTCCTAGGCTACTTCGTGTTCTTCATCCTCGACCGGGGCTGGATCGTGAGCGGTTCCTATCGCCGCCCGACCCCGCCCACCTCGTCCACTTTGCCCGCCCCGTCCGCCTTGTCCGCCCCGGGAGCCCCCTGATGGCCATCGGCGTGAAAGTCATGAAGCGTCCGGAGCGCCAGGTGAGCTACGTGCGGGCCGCGCTCAAGGGAATGGCCCTCACCTTCAAGCACATGCTCCAGCCGAAGGTCACGATGCAGTACCCGGAGGAGAAGAGCACCGCCGATGCCCGGGGCACCTGGGCCATTTCCCCCCGCTGGCGCGGCACCCACCGGATGATGGCCGACGAGCAGGGCCGAACCAAGTGCGTGGCCTGCGGACTGTGCCCCCAGATCTGCCCCGCCAACTGCATCAAGCTGGTTCCGGGCGAGGACGCCGAAGGGAACCGGTATCCGCTCATCTACGAGATCGACGAGTTCCGCTGCGTCTTCTGCGGCTACTGCCAGGAAGTCTGTCCCGAAGAGGCGATCCACGTCGGGGTTCATTACGAGAACGCCGAATACAGTCGGTCACGCTTCGTGTACGACCTCGAGCGGCTCGGCTCCCAGGTCCATCCGGTTTCCACCCTGTGGGACCCGTCGGACCCGCGAGGCGAGTGAGGTGAGCGCCGAAACCGTCTTCTACCTGCTGGCCGGGGCCGCTCTGGTCTCGGCGTTGCTGTGCATCGGGCAGCGCAATCCGGTCGCGTCGGCCCTCTGGCTCGTGTCCACCATGTTCGCCCTCGCAGCCATCTACGTCCTCCTCAACGCCCAGTTCATCGCCGCCATCCAGGTCCTGGTCTACGCCGGCGCCGTGATGGTGCTGTTCCTCTTCGTGATCATGCTGCTCCACGTGGGCCGCGAGGCTACCGATATTCGGGGCCCGGGCTGGCGGATCGCGGCAGTGGTCATCGGGGTGCTGCTGCTCGGCGAGCTCTACCTGTTGTCCCGGGTCACCCCGGGAGGCCTGGCGGTGCTGAGCGGGTCGGCCGGTGCGGCGGGGAGCCCGCTCGAAGCGTTTCCCGCGGGGCGGGCCGGGCAGCTGGCCCCGGCCGCCGAAGGGGTCGTCGGCGCCATCGCCCGGCCGCTCTTCCAGACCTACCTGGTCCCGTTCGAGATCACCTCCATCCTGCTCCTCGCCGCCGCGGTCGGCGCCGTGGTGCTAGCCAAGCGGAAGCTCTGATCGTGCTCCTCGGACCCGCCCTCCTGGTTTCGGCCGCACTCTTCACGATCGGGGTTGCCGGCGTGCTGCTGCGCCGCAACGCGATCGTGCTGTTCATGTGCATCGAGCTCATGCTCAACGCGGTCAACCTGACCTTCGTGGCCCTTTCCCAGGTGCTTGGCCTCACCGGCCAGGTGATCGTCTTCTTCGTCATGACCGTGGCCGCCGCGGAAGCGGCCGTCGGGCTCGCCATCATCCTGGCGATCTTCCGGCATACCCGGTCGGTCGATCTCAAGAACATCACCCTCCTCAAGGGCTGATGCCGCCGCTGCTCCTCGCCGCCGCCATCGCGCCTGCTACCGGCGCAGCCCGCTGGGTCTGGCTCGCCGTCGCCTTCCCCCTCCTCGGCTTCCTCATCAACGGGGGGCTCGCCCTGCTGCGACCCCGGGCCAAGACCGCCGTTTCCATCGTCGGAAGCGGGGTTGTGATCGCTTCGTTCGCCGTGGCGCTCGCCGTCTTTTTCCAGCTCCGGGCCACGCCGCCCGAAGCTCCTCTGATTCTCGATCTCTGGCGCTGGATCAAAGCCGGTTCGCTGGACGTTTCGTTCAGCTTCCAGGTGGACCAGCTGTCTACGGTCATGCTCCTCATCGTGACCGGGGTCGGGAGCCTGATTCATCTGTACAGCATCGGTTATATGCGCGAAGACGAGGGCTACGCCCGGTTCTTCTCGTATCTGAACCTCTTCATCGTCTTCATGCTGGTGCTCGTCCTCGGGGCTAATCTCCCGGTCGCCTTCGTGGGATGGGAGGGGGTGGGTCTCTGCTCCTATCTCCTGATCGGGTTCTGGTATGCCGACCGGGTCAACGCCGATGCCGGCAAGAAGGCGTTTCTGATGAACCGGATCGGCGACGCCGGCGTGCTGATCGCCATGTTCATCATCTTCTGGAATCTCAAGGTGCTGGATTTCGCCAGCATCAGCGAGCTCGCCCCGGTCCACATGATCTCGGGTGGCTTTATCGTTACCCTGACCACCCTGTTGCTCTTCCTCGGCTGCACCGGCAAGTCGGCCCAGATTCCGCTCTACACCTGGCTGCCCGACGCGATGGCGGGCCCGACTCCGGTCTCGGCGCTGATCCATGCCGCAACCATGGTGACCGCCGGGGTCTACCTGGTGGCCCGGACCAATATCCTGTTCGCCCTGGCTCCCACCTCGGCGGCGGTGGTAGCCGGGGTCGGCGCCCTCACCGCGCTCTTTGCCGCGTCGATCGGCCTCCGCCAGTACGACATCAAGCGGGTGCTGGCCTATTCGACCATCTCCCAGCTGGGCTACATGTTCCTCGCGGTCGGCACCGGCGCCTACGTGGCCGGCATCTTCCATCTTGCCACCCACGCCTTCTTCAAGGCCTTGCTCTTCCTCGGGGCCGGCAGCGTGATCTACGCCATGCACCGAGCCTACCATGCGACCCATTCCCACGAAGACGCCCAGGACATGCGGAACATGGGCGGGCTCGGTAAACATCTGCGCTGGACCTTCTGGCTGATGTTGATCGCCACCCTCGCGATCTCCGGGGTCCCGCCCTTGGCGGGCTTCTTCTCCAAGGACGAGATCCTCGCCGCCGCCTTTGGCCGGGCCGAGTCCCAGCCTATCTGGAGAATCTTCTGGGCGATGGGGCTGCTCGCCGCCTTCCTCACCGCGTTCTACATGATGCGGCTCTTTGCCATGACGTTCCTGGGGCGCAACCGGACCGGTGCCGCCGAGCAGCAGCACCTCTCGGAAGCGCCTCGGAGCATGACCGGCCCGCTCATCGGCCTCGGCGTCTTGAGCCTCCTCGGCGGGATCCTGAATCTGCCCGCGTTCGTGGGCGGAGGAGCCACCCTGGAGCACTGGCTCGAGCCGGTCGTCGCTGGCGCGATCCACCGGGTCCCGGTGGCGCTCCCCCACGGCGCTACGGAGTGGATTCTCATTGGGGGGACCGTCCTGGTAGGCGTCGCCGGACTGCTGCTCGGCTGGCGCTTTACCCTCGCCAGGCCTATTCCGCAGGCCAGGGAAGCGCCGCCCGAAACCGGTTTCGCCAAGCTGCTCTTCCGCAAGTACTACGTGGACGAGATCTACCACGCCGTCTTGGTTCGCCCCCTGGTCGGCCTTTCCCGCTGGGTGCTCTGGAAAGGGATGGACCAGGGCCTCATCGATGGCGCGGGGGCGAACGGCTCGGCCGCGGTTGCCCGGGCCCTGGGATGGCTCGGCAGCCGGCTCCAATCAGGCCAGGTCGGCGTGTATGTCGTCATCTTCCTGATCGGCGCGGTCTGGCTGATCCGGGCTGTGGTGCGGTAGCGCTATGACCGGCTTCCTTGCCGCCATCGGCTATTCCGGCTGGATTCTGCACGTCCTGCTGGCGCTCCCGCTGCTGGGCGTGATTCCCATCCTGCTCGGATCTCCCCGGGCGGCGCGCCGGACGGCCCTGGCCGTTTCGCTCGCCGAGTTCTTCCTCTCCATCGGACTCTGGTGGGCGCTCAATACCGAGCCCGGCACTCTCCAGCTCAACACCAGCGTCCCCTGGATTTCCGCCTGGGGTATCAGCTACGCGGTGGGGATGGACGGCATCTCCCTGATGATGGTCCTGCTCACCACCCTCCTGATGCCGCTCTGCGTGGTGGGCAGCTGGAACTACATCACCCAGCGGGAGCGGGGCTACTACGCCCTGCTGCTGGTGCTCCTGACCGGAGTGATCGGGGTCTTCATCGCGACCGATCTCTTCCTCTTCTACGTCTTCTGGGAAGTGATGCTCATCCCGATGTACTTCATCATCGGGATGTGGGGCGGCCAGAACCGGCTCTATGCGGCGATCAAGTTCTTTCTCTTCACCATGGCCGGTTCGCTGCTCATGCTCGTGGCGATCGTCGGGCTCGCCTGGGTCATCGGGGCCAAGACCGGCACCCTGTCGTTCGCCTACGACCACCTGCTCGCTAACGCCCACTTGGTGGACGGTCTGGCGCCCTGGTTTTTCGGGGCCTTCGCCCTGGCCTTTGCCATCAAGGTCCCGGTCTTTCCCTTGCACACCTGGTTGCCGGACGCTCACGTCGAGGCTCCCACCGCGGGGAGTGTGCTGCTGGCCAGCGTCCTGCTCAAGATGGGCGCCTACGGCTTCCTCCGGTTCGCGGTGCCGTTTTTCCCGTTCGTTGCTTCGGCCCGTCCCGTCGCCAATGTGATCCTGGTGCTGGCCGTGATCGGGATCATCTATGGGGCCCTGGTCGCGATGGTGCAAACCGATGTGAAGAAACTGGTGGCCTATTCCTCGGTGAGCCATCTCGGATTCGTGATGCTCGGCATCTGGGCCGCCACCTTGCAGAGTATCCAGGGCGCCCTCATGGTCATGATCGCCCACGGCTTTTCCACCGGGGCCCTGTTCTTCCTGGTGGGCATGCTCTACGAGCGCCGCCACACCCGGGAGATCGCCGCCTACGGCGGAATTGCCCGGGTCGTTCCCGTGTTCAGCCTGATCTTCACGGTGGTGGCGCTCTCCAGTATCGGGCTGCCGGGACTCAATGGCTTCATCGGCGAATTCCTGGTGCTGTTGGGCAGCCTCCGCACCGAGCCGCTCGCCGTCATGTTCGCCACCTCCGGCGTGGTCCTTGCGGCGGCCTACCTCCTCTGGGCGCTCCAGCGCATCATCTACCAGAAGCTCGAGCCCGAGAACGAAAAACTCTCCGATCTCTCCCTGCGCGAGCTCGTCGTGTTGGTGCCGCTGCTCATCGGGATCGTCTGGATGGGCCTGTATCCTAACCCGGTGCTGCGCCGCCTCGAGCCTGCCGCGACTCGCTATCTGGAACGGGCTCGCGGGCAATTCGGGCCGCTCGATTACTCCCTCCACGAGGCCGTGCCGGGGAAGCTCCCGCTCCAACCACCCGGCCTAACCCCGCGACCGCTCGAGCAATTGACCGCCCGCCCGCCTGACCGCCGGTCCGCCCTTCCGTCCACCTCGACCGCCGTGGTGACCCGGTGAGGCCGCTCGACATCCGGGTCCCCGGCGACGCCGCGCTCGCGCTGCTCCCGGAGATTCTCCTCTCGGTCGGCGCGCTCGTGGTCCTGCTGGTCAATGCCTGGCGCCACCGCACCCCGGCCGACAGCCGGCTGGCGGGTTGGCTCGCCCTGGCGAGCCTGGTGCCCAGCGCCGGAGCGGTGGC
>DATECI010000359.1:0-6150 GCA_035286985.1 Gemmatimonadales bacterium | reverse complement strand
GAGGTACCGAACCCTCGCGCCCTGGTGCCTGTGGCGGAGGGGCATTCTGCTGAG
The DNA here is from genome assembly GCA_035286985.1 of Gemmatimonadales bacterium. Lineage (GTDB taxonomy): Bacteria > Gemmatimonadota > Gemmatimonadetes > Gemmatimonadales > GWC2-71-9 > JABFSM01. The sequence goes on along the minus strand of DATECI010000359.1, from coordinate 6,096 downwards.
TGCCACCCCGGTGGTGAACCGGTTCGACGACGTCGTGCATCAGCTGCTCCTGTTCATCAGAAACGATGCCCTGGCCTGGGCTGGCGGTCCCATGCGGCACGGCTTTCAAACCAATCGGTGGGCCGGCCCGCTGGCGCGCCTCGTCATCACCGGAGAAGACCGCTCGGCCCTCCTCCCCCGAAAAGGGTGCCGCGACCTTCGTATTGAAGAGCCATCCGGATCGCCCCAGGAGATCCTGCAGCAGGGCATCCAGGCGCTCCGGCTTTCATCCGATCCTGGCACCGCCGGCCTGATCCGGGTTTCCCTGCTCGCCGCCCTGACCTCGAGTCCCCTCGCCGTCGCCGCTGCCCTGGGACGGTATCGGGCTCTGTTGCTGCATGGCCGGGATGCGGCGGCCTCGGGCAGGGTACTGTCCCGCCAGGTCATCCGGAGGTTCGTCGGTGTCGAATGGGATCAGCTGGTGTTCTGGCCGCTGCTCCCGGAGGGGGGCGCGCTTCCGGATCTGGCGATCGAGGATCTGGCAGCGGTCCGTGGGCTCGAGTCACTCGCCCGGGAGTGGGGCACTACGGCCGACGCCAAGGCGGCTGCTCTGGCGCAGGCCACGGCAGATCGGAAGCCGACGCTGGTTTTTATGACTGCGCTGGAAACGGTCCGATATCTCCGGCGCCATCTCGGCCGGCGAGGCATCGCCTGGTGCACTGGAGCGGGCTCCGGGGTGGACCATCTCGCTCTGCCCCGGGACGATGTCCTGGATTGGTTCCGGAAACCGGTCGCCCCCAACGGTGGGCTGCTTCCGCGGCCCGTCCTGTTGCTCGCAACCGACGTGGCCGCGGAGGGACTCGACCTTCCGCTGGTCGAGCGGGTGACCCACTACGATTTGCCCTGGACCACCGTTCGGCTCGACCAGCGAAGCGGGAGGGCCTTCCGGCTCGGCGGCCGGCAGGAGAAGGTCGAGGTGCTGCGGTTCCTCCCGCCCAAAGTCCTCGAAGCCGCGCTGCGCCGGGAGGCGATTCTCGACGCCAAGAGCGAGCTGCCCGAACGGCTCGGCCTGGGCGAGAGGGCCGATGCTCCGTGGAAGCTCCGGGCCGGAATCGCCGCGCGGTGGGAGGAGGAGCTCGAGGCATCGGGGGGCGGGATCGCCCTGGTCCGGGGCGCCTCAAGCCCCGCGCTGGTCGCGGGGCTTCGGATCGAGTTTTCCGATGGGAGGGCGGAAGAGTCGGTGTTGGCCCGGATCCGGGCCGGATGGACCGACGATGGCGCGGTGATAGCGCCGCTGCTGGAACTGGCCCGGAACGCAGCACCCTGCGCACCCGAGCCCGCGATGGTGCGATCGGCGGTCTGCGGAATCGCAGCGGTCGCTCGAAGCCTGCTCCGCACCGCGCAAGGCGCTTGGCTCGCTGCGCCGGCGAGCCCGGCCCCGGTCCGGCGCGCCCGGCGGCATCTGCTGGCGCTCGCTCGCGACGCGGCCCGGCGGCGCGACCACGCCCAGCTCGGCATGCTCGAGCGGGGCATCCGGTTCCTCCGGCGGGGCCATACGGCGGGCGAGAGGGCCCTGGCCGAGGAGTGGGGCACGGCTTCGGGTCCCGATTTGCTGGGCCGGCTGGCCCGCTGCCCCGAGGACGCTCCGTTGCCGGGGGTGGAGCGCATTGGGTTGATCGGCCTGCTGCTCATCACGCCGAAACAGTGAGTCCGATTAATGTTCTTCCATGGCGTTTACGACGGTTCTGTTCGATCTCGACGGCACCCTGATTGACTCGATCCAGCTGATTCTCGATAGCTACCATCACACCCTGGCGGTGCACCGGCTTCCGGCCCGGACCGATGCCGAATGGCTGGCCGGCCTGGGTACCCCGCTTTCGGTGCAATTCCGGCAATGGTCCGAGGATCCCGATCGGCTGGCTCAGTTGATCGCCACCTATCGGCAATACAACCTCTCCAACCACGACACCATGGTCACCGCCTACCCCGGCGTGGTGGAGATGGTCGGCGTGATTCGCCGGGCGGGACTCCGAACCGGGCTGGTGACGAGCAAGAACCGGACAGGGGCGCTGCGCGGACTGCGGCACGTTGGACTCGAGGCAGCGATGGACCTGGTGATCGGGGCCGACGAGGTCACCAATCCCAAGCCCCACCCCGAGCCGATTCGCGTCGCTCTCGACCGGCTCGCCGAGCTGCCCGAGCACGCTATCTATATAGGAGACAGTGTGCACGACATGGTCTCGGGCCGGGCGGCAGGGGTCGCCACCGGCGCGGTGCTTTGGGGCCCCTTTGGTCGGGTGGACCTGGAGGGAACCGATCCGGACTACTGGCTGGACAGGCCGGCCGATGTCTTGAGCGTGCTCGGGTTGGCGGGAGAAAGCTCCAATGGGTTCTCGGACCGCAGGAATGCGGATTGAGGATCGAGCCTCGAGGGCGTTCCTCGATCCCTCGATGCTCGTTCCGCTCGTCCTCCTCGCCCTCTCCGCCTGCGCCACCCGTCCGGTTCGGCTCGTCGTGGTCAGTTCCTCCCTGGCTCAGACTATTTCGCTCCTGGGAGACACCCTGTATGGCGTTTCCCTGAGCGGAGCGGGCGGCCCGGAGCGGGTGCGCAACATCACCGCGGCGCGGGAAGCCCTGGCCCGCGATTCGATGGATCTGAACGCCCGGCTCCGGCTGGCCCGGAGCACCGCCGAGCTGGGGCGCCTGCGCGAAGCGGTCGAGCTGTACTCCCGGATCGCGGAAGCCCACTTCCAGGATCCCCGGGTGTTCCGGGAGCGCGGTGAAGCGCTGCTCCGGTTGCGGCACCTCGACGCCGCCATTGCCGATCTGCGCCGGGCCGGCTTGCTGGCAATTGGCCGAAATGCAATCCTCGAAGCCGCGCCGGTCGAGGAAGTCCCGGAAGCCGGCCCCGTGATCTTCACCACGGTCCAGTTCCGGATCTTCTTTTTCCAGGGAGTTGCCCTCTTTTGCAAGGGAGATTACGCCGCAGCTTATCCGGTGCTGGCGGAAGCGATCCGGATGGCTCCAACCACCGATGATCTCGCCCGGGCCATGCTCTGGCTCTTCTTTGCCGCCCGCCGGATGGGGGACGGGGCGGAAGGGGCCAACGTGCTGGGGTTGGTCAAGCCCGAGTGGATCGAGAATTCCGAGGTGCCCGAGCTGGAACTGCTGCTCGCGTTCAAGGGACTCATTCCGACCGATAGCATTCGGGAACACGCCTGGAATCGGCCCGACGAGAGTGGTGCGATCTATCGGTACGGGATCGCCTACTTCATGCAGCTGCGCCCGGACCGGCGGCCCGACGCGGAGCTCTGGCTGGAGCAAACCCGAAGCGGCAGCAATTGGGCCGCGCTACCCTACCTTGCCGCGGAAGCCGATCTGGCCCGCTTGCGGGGCGTGAAGAAACCCATCCGCTAACCTAATCTTGACGGCGCCGGACTCGAGGGCCGCCGGTTCAGCCCAACCCGCAGCGCAAGAAGCTGCGGGTAAGCTGGGGCGGCAGGCTTCGAACCTGCAACCTCCCGGGTAACAGCCGGGCGCTCTGCCAGTTGAGCTACACCCCAGAGACTCGGAACTCCCTGTCGCAATCTAGCAACGTAAGATTCCTCGGCACTGTTCAACCGCTGCGGATTGCGGGTTCGCTCTCTCACATCCCACATTAGCCGCACCTCCTCACCCAGGATGACCTGAGCGATGCGCCGCAGCATTCTTCTCTCGACCGCAGTCGTACTCTCGGCATGCGGGACCCTACCTCAAGGTCCCTCGTATGCCACTCACCGCGACGGATGCTCCGCGCCGCCTACGCTGCTCTTTTCGCTGAGCGGCGGGAGCGGGGAACTCGGGGCGACTTCCGTGCCGTATAGTGCGACCATCGCACCTCCCCTCCGGGCGAACGGCTCCAGCGTCTTCCACTTGACCTCCACCATCCCGCTGAAGATCCGGGTGGACGACTGCGAGGGCCGGGGCGTCAACTCGCTGGCTCCGACCTTTGCCCTGGAGTTGCTCGACCAATCGGGCGCTGTCGCCGAGGCGGTCGAGGTCGTTCGCTCTTCGAGCCAAGCCGATGCGGGCAATACGCTCCGGAGCGCCGGCCTCGGCCAGTATCTGTTCAACTTCTCGACTTCGCTCAGCGGGTTCGTTGCGGAGGGTGACCTGGTGCCGGGCCGCTATCGGCTCACCATCAGCGGTCCCGGTGATTTCGAAGAGTTCTTCGTGGAGTTCACTCTCCGGTAGCCTTGACCGAACTGGCGGGGTTGGGTAGCGTGCCGCTGGTCGGCACCCTCAACCCCGGCAGCACTTGCCCCTCTACGCCCTGGTTCCCGCCGCGGGGCGGGCGGAACGGTTCGGCAGTCCCAAGCTCCTGACCCGCTGGAAGGATCGGGAGCTGCTGGGCCATGTGCTGGCTACGCTCAGCGGGGCCCGGGCCGCCGGGCTGCTTGCCGGCACCTTCGTCGTACACCGGACCGGCGACGAGGCGGTCGCGCTGCTGGCCGACCAATACCTCGCCTATCCGGTCCCGGCCCGGAACCCCGACGGCGAGCTGTCCGATACGCTACGATCCGGGATCGCCGAGATTCGTTCTCTCGATTCCCCCCACGGTTCGAGCGCCATCCTCATCTGCCTCGGCGACCAGCCGCTGCTGCGGCTGGATGTGATCCAGGCCCTCGCCCAGTCCTGGCAGGCGGGCGCGCCGGCGGCGCGGCCGTCGTATCGCGAAGCTCCGGGAGTGCCGGGACACCCCATGCTCATTGACCGGAGCCTCTGGTCTCTCGCGGCCGAAATGACCGGAGAAACCGGCTTCGGGCCGGTCCTGGAGCGGCGCGGCATCTTCATCCGGACGGTCCCGGTGGGCGGACATAACCCGGACATCGACACCCCGGACGATCTGCGCGCCCTCGATCCGGCGGAGCCGGGCCTCTGATGCGCGACCTCCTCGCCGAGTACGAAGGGCTTGCCGGCTCCGGTCCGGTTGGCCGCGCGGTCGTCATGCAGGTCTGGGGTTCCGCGCCGCGGCCGGAGGGAGCCTGTCTGCTCGCCACGCCGGACGGCCGCATGGCCGGTTCCGTGTCGGGCGGGTGCGTCGAGACCGCGGCCGCGGAGGAGATCCGGGCCGCTATCGCGCGGAACGCGCCCCGGCGGGTGAGTTGGGGCGTGACCCATGAGCGCGCCTGGGAAATGGGACTCTCCTGCGGGGGAACCATCGAAGTTCTAGTCGAGCCGGCGGTCCGGTCCGAAATTCTGGCAGCGGCCCGGCGGGAATCCGGAAGCGTGGTGGCCACGGTGATCGGGGGGCCGGTGCCGCTCGGCGGCGGAATGGTGCTCGAGGAAAGCGGCGCGCGAACTCGGATTGGAGCGCTCCCCCCGTCGCTCGAGAGCGCGATCGCCGAGCGGGCCGGGGCTGCGCTGGCCCGGCTCACCAGCAGGATCGAAACCCTGCCGGACAGTGAGGTGGAGGTCTTCTTGGAGGTCTTCCCCCGGCGGCCCACCCTGCTCGTCTTCGGCGGCGTTCACATCGCCATGGCCCTGGTCCGGATGGCTAAGCCGCTCGGGTTCCGCACCGTGGTGGCCGATGCCCGGGAGGGGTTCCTGACCCGGGAGCGGTTTCCCGACGCCGACGAGCTGATCCTGGGCTGGCCCGAGCAGGTCTTCCGCCGGACCGGGCTCGATGGGGCCACCTGCGTCTGCGTGCTCACTCACGACCCCAAGTTCGACGAGCCGGCGCTGGAGCTGGCCCTCCGGTCTCCCGCGTGTTATGTGGGAGCCATCGGCTCGAAGAAGACCCAGACCCGCCGCCGGGAGCGGCTCCGGGCCGCCGGCTTCAGCAAGGAAGAGATCGCCCGGCTGCACGGGCCGATCGGCCTCGAGCTGGGCGGCCGCGATCCGGCCGAGATCGCGCTAGCCATCCTGGCCGAGATCACCGCGGTCCGGTACGGAAAGGCGCCAGTTGGGCAGGGAGGCGGTGGAGAGCAAAAGGGCTAGATTTCAGGCAGTTCCCGTCCACCGTTGACCCTTCACCGTTGACCGTTGTCCTGATGCGCGCACAGCCGGGCCATACCGCGGAAGAGGCCACTCCCCGGGAGCTCTGGGGGGCGTCCACCCGCCTGCTCCTGATGCTCG
>DATECI010000358.1:0-2825 GCA_035286985.1 Gemmatimonadales bacterium | reverse complement strand
TTCCCGCTCTCCTGCGAAACCGGCCTACCATCGTCGTGTCGCCCCTCATTTCCCTCATGCAGGACCAGGTTGCGGCCGCGGAGGCACGAGGACTTCCTGCGGCCGCCCTGAATAGCGCGCTCTCCCCCGACGCGCAGCGGGACATTCTGGAGGGGGTGACCCGCGGCACCATCCGGCTCCTGTATACCTCGCCGGAGCGGCTCGACCGGCTGGCTCGAGACCTCGCTGCCCGAAACGTTCGGCCCGCGTTGTTCGCGGTGGACGAAGCCCACTGCATCAGCGAATGGGGATCCGATTTCCGCCCCGCCTACCGCACCTTGCGCCGGCTTCGCGCGGCGCTGGGCTGGCCCCAGGCCCTGGCCCTCACCGGCAGCGCTACCGCAGCGGTGCGCCGGGACATAACCCGCGCGCTCGGGCTCGGCGGAGTCCGCGGCAGCCGGCTCATCCTCGGATCCTTCGATCGCCCCAACCTCTGGTTCGGGGTCGCCCGCGTCGCCAGCGAGCGCGAGCGGCTCTGCGCCCTCATCTCGGCCCTGCGGATGCAGGACGCCTTGGCCATTGTCTATGCCCCGACCCGTAGCCTGGTCGAGGAGCTGGGCCGGGTCCTCGGCGAGGCTGGCTTTCGGGCGGCCCCCTATCACGCCCGCCTGGCCCAGGCCTCCCGCCGCGAGGTGCTCCATCGGTTCCTCGCCGGCGAGCTCGGCGTGGTGGTGGCCACCTGCGCCTTCGGTATGGGCATCGACAAGCCCGACGTGCGGCTGGTGGTCCATTGGACCTTGCCGGCCACGCCGGAGGCCTATTATCAGGAGGCCGGCCGGGCCGGCCGGGATGGCGCGTTTGCCCGCTGCTTGCTGCTCTTTCGCGAGGGAGACGGCACCCTTCCGCGCCGCCAGCTCGAGGTCACCTTCCCCGCCGAGGCTCTCGCTGAGAAGGTCTGGAAGGGAGAGGTGAATCCCGCACGGATTCCGGCCAACGTCCGGGCCTCGATCGAGCGGCTCCGCGCCGAGCTTGCCCCGGACCGGCGTCCGGTGAGTTGGGTCGCGGTGCGCCGCCGCCGCCGGGAGGCCGAGGGGCGCATCGCGGTGATGGAGCGCTATGGCCGGGAACGGTCCTGCCGCCGCCGCGCCCTGCTCGGCTATTTCGGGGAGCGGCTGCCCCGGTGTGCCGGCTGTGATGTGTGCGGGCACAGCGCCCCCCGATCGCTTCCCAACCCGGAAGCGCACCGCCGTCTCGCCCGCCTCCGCCTCGCCCTCGGCAGCCGGGATACCCCGTGGGGTGGCTGCCTCCTCGAACCGGAAGTCCTCCGAAGACTCGCCGACGATCCCCCGGCCACCGAAACCGCCCTCGCCGCAGTCGAAGGAGTCGGCCCGGTCCTCGCCCGGCGCTACAGCCGCACCATCCTCACCACGCTTCGATGAGCGGCGTTCGACCGCCCGACCGCCCTGACCGCCCTATATTCCCCCCTCATGGACGACACCGTCTACTTCGCCTCCCACCATCACGAAGTTCGCGAAATGGTCCGGGAGTTCGCCCAGCAGCAGGTCGCTCCCATTGCCCGCGAGCTGGATCGCGATTGCGCCTTTCCATGGGAGAATATCAAGCGCATGGGTGAGCTGGGCCTGCTCGGGGTCCCGTGGCCCGAGGAATACGGCGGCGCCGGCATGGACCACCTGAGCTATTACATCGTCATTCACGAAATGGCTAAGGTGGATGCCTCCCACGCCCTGACCATCAGCGCCCATACCAACCTCGGCACGTCGCCAATCGTCGAGTTTGGCACCGAGGCCCAGCGGCGTGGCTATGTACCCTTGCTCGCGTCGGGACGGGTGCTCGGCGGGTTTGGGCTCACCGAGCCGGGGGCGGGCAGCGATGCAGGAGGCACCGCAACGACCGCGGTCGAGCGCGGCGACCACTTCCTCCTCAACGGTTCCAAAAGCCTGATCACCCATGCCGGCGTCGGCGAGATCTTTTCGGTCACCGCCCGCACCGATCCCGGCCAAGGCCATCACGGTATCACCAGCTTCATCGTGACCAAGGACACCGTGGACCTCGCGGAATGTCGAGCTCTCGGGGTCGGACACATGGAGGACCTGCCGAAGATCCCCGGAGTCACCGCGGGGAAGAAGGAAGAGAAGATGGGCTGGCGGGCCAGCGACACCCGCGAGCTCCATTTCCAGGATGCCCGCGTTCCCCGGGAAAACATGCTCGGCGCGCGGGGCGAAGGGTTCGTCAATTTCCTCAAGACCCTCGATGCCGGGCGGATCGGGATCGCGGCGCTCTCGCTCGGCATCGCCGAAGGCGCCTTCGAGGCGGCCCGGCAGTATGCCGGCACCCGCAAGCAGTTCGGACGCTATATCGGCAGCTTCCAGGGCGTCTCGTTTCAGCTCGCCGATATGGCCACCGAGATCGAGGCCGGCTCCCACCTCCTCTATCACGCCGTCCGTCTCAAGCAGGCCGGGAAACCCCACAAGAAAGAGGCGGCCATGGCCAAGCTCTTCTGCTCCGAGCTCGCCATGCGCACCACCACCAAGGCGGTCCAGGTCTTCGGTGGCTACGGCTACACCGCCGAGTACCCGGTCGAGCGAATGATGCGGGACGCCAAGGTCTGCGAGATCGGGGAAGGGACCAGCGAAATCCAGCGCATCGTCATCGCCCGCCAGGTCCTGGGAAAAGTGGTCGACGGCTGACGGACTACCCACCCCGGCCTCGCCGTCATTCAAATCCCCGCGGATTTCGTTCTGAACCCAGCCCTCGAAGTGTCCCGCTCCTTCACCCCTCACCCCTCCCCCCTCACCCCGTCAGGCTCCGGTAGAGCCGGTCGTACG
>DATECI010000357.1:0-6417 GCA_035286985.1 Gemmatimonadales bacterium | reverse complement strand
GGGCGGCGGCGGCATCCGCCGCACCAGGTCGAGCCGCCGCCAGACGTCAGGCAGCGCGTTGAGCACGTCCATTGGCCGCATGGACCGCGCGCTTACCCGCCGCGCGGCAAGATCGGCGGCTTCGCCCACGACGAACGCCGCCGCCGCCGCCGCGAGGGCCGGCTCGATGTCCTGGGCGGCCAGGGCCGCGGTGAGTCCGCTCAGGGTATCGCCACTCCCGCCGGTGGCGAGGCCGGGATTGCCGGCGGCGACGGTCACGCTGCGCCCGGAGGCGGCCACGACCGTCGGCACTCCCTTGAGCAGCACTACGGCGCCGAGCCGTTCGGCAGCGGCACCGGCGGCGCCCCACGGATCCACATCCATGCTGGAGGCCAGATCGGGAAACAGGGCGCGAAACTCGCCGGCGTGAGGAGTGAGGATCGCGGTCCGCTTGAGCAAGGATTCGCGCAGCCGCTCAAGTTTGCCGGAAAAGGCGAAGAGCCCGTCCGCGTCGAGGAGAATCGGCGCGGAGCGGGGAACCGCCTCGAGGACATCGAGCACGAAGTCGGGGCGAGAAGGACTCCGCCCCAGGCCGGGGCCGATGACCACGGCATGGGCGGTGCCGAGCAGCTTGGTGGTGCGGGCGGACGGCCGAGCCTCCAGGGGTTGGGCGGTGGTCTGGAGGTCGGGCTCGGCCGTCGCAACGATCGCCACCGAAGCGGGGGGGGCGACGAGGTGGACGAGACCGGCCCCGGCGGCAAAGGCGGCGCGGCAAGCGAGCCGGGCCGCGCCCAGCATCCCTTCGTCCCCGCCCACCACGACAATGCGGCCCCGCTGTCCCTTGTGGGTCGCGGCGGCGAACGGTGCAATCGTATCGGCAACCGTGCTCTCGGTGAGCAGGACGGGCCAGGAGGGCGCGGGGGCCGGAAGCCCGATGTCCACGACCACGATGTCGCCGACTTCGTCCCGGGCCAGCAGGTGACCCCGCCGATAGCCGCCAAACGTGATGCTCAGCGTGGCTCGAAGGGGACCGTGCTGCACGCCATCACCCAGGTCGAGGCCGCTGGGCCCATCGAGGGCGACGACCGGCAGGGCCAGCTCGGCAATGCGTTGGATCAGATGGGCGACTTTCCCCCGGGGCGCCCCCCTGGCCCCGGTGCCGAGCATGGCATCCACGACCAGGCCCGGGTTAGGCCAGGGACCATCCGCAGCCACCTCCCGCACCCCGGCCCCCCGGGCCAGCGAAGCCACGGCGCGAGGCAGCTCCCCGCGGGGGGGCTCGGCCGAGGCCACCCACACCGCCACGCCCGCGGCGTGGAGCGCCCGGGCTACCACCCAGCCGTCCCCCCCGTTGTTCCCCGGTCCACAAGCGACCACGACCCCGAGCCGAAGCCGCTCCGGGAACCGGCCGGCCAGCACCGTTGCCGCAGACCGGCCGGCGGATTCCATCAAGGCCCGAATCGGAATTCCGGCCGCCGTGGCACTATGGTCCCAGTCGCTGGCTTGTTGGGGGGTGAGAACCGGGATGGGCATGAGAGCAGCTATCAGCTATCGGCCGATAGCCTCACTTGTGACTCTGCGGGATCACCCGGCCAAAACTGATCTCGCCGTTGTCGATCCGAAGATTGAACCCGCACTCCGGATTGGTGCAGACCCAGGCCTTGTAGGTGATGGGTGCGCCGTCTCGGCCGTAATCAGAGAGGGGAATCAGCGAACCAGCGCCGCACTTCTGGCAGCGCGGCCATTCCATTGCCGTCGGATTCGTCATAGCGTGCTCCTCCCGTCCGCCCTAGTTCCCTAGCTCCCTGGCTCCTTGCCAAACATATCCCTCCCCGAAGGCTCGCTCGAACGAGTAGGTCTCGTGAAAATCCTCGATCCGGTCTCCCGGCTGGGTCACCAGCAACCCCGCATCCACCAGCGCATAGACAATCCGGCCAAAGTCGGCGGTTTGCCGGATCCCCCAGTGGTCGAGGACCTCGCGGGCCAGGAGGCCGTATTGCTCCAGCGCAAAGTCGCGGCAGGCATGGCTGACCTCGGTGCCGGTCACGTGGCGCCGCTCGGGCAACCGGGTCTGGAGATACTCGATCCCTGCCAGCACGAACAGATATGCTCGCTCCTCATACTGCTCCCCGCGTCGCCGGAGCTTGGCCAGCACGTCGGGAGGCAGATGGAGATCGTTCATCGGGCCGCCGCCAGCGCCCGAACCGGGACCCGATCATACAACGGAAATCCCGAGGCCAGCTCCTCGACCTCGGCCCGAACCCGTTCGATCGTGGCCTCATCCCGATGGGTCAGCACCTCATCGAACAGCTCGGCGATTCGGGTCATTTCCTCGGGGCCCATGCCGCGGGTGGTGACCGCCGGGGTGCCGAGCCGGATGCCGCTGGTCACGAACGGTGATTGGGGATCGTCGGGGACGGTGTTCTTGTTGACGGTGAGCCCGGAGCGCACCAAGAGTGCTTCCGCCACCTTTCCGGTCAACCCCTTGGACCGGAGATCCACCAGCATCACGTGGGTATCGGTCCCTCCCGACACGATGGGGTATCCCCGCTCGATCAGCGCCTCGGCCAGCCGCTGGGCGTTGGCGACGGTGCGGCGGGAATACCGCCTGAACTCCTCGGTAGCCGCTTCGCGAAAGGCGACCGCCTTGGCCGCGATGATATGCATCAGCGGCCCACCCTGGGTCCCTGGAAAAACCGATTTGTCGATCGGCTTCGCCAGCTCGGGCCCGCACAGAATGAGTCCCCCCCGGGGTCCGCGGAGAGTCTTGTGGGTGGTCGAGGTGACGATATGCGCGTGGGGCACCGGCGAGGGATGGACCCCGCCGGCCACAAGACCCGCGAAGTGGGCCATGTCCACCAGGAAGGTCGCCCCGATTTCGTCGGCGATCGCCCGGAAAGCCGCGAAATCGATGATCCGCGAGTAGGCACTGCCGCCGGCCACGATCAACCGGGGCCGGTGGGTCCGGGCCAGGTCGCGGACCCGGTCATAGTCAATCAACCCGGTCGCCGGGTTCACCCCGTAGTGCTCGGCTCGCCAGATCACCCCACTGTGGTTGACCGAGTGTCCATGGGAAAGGTGACCGCCATGGGGAAGCGACATCGCCAGGAGCAGCTCTCCGGGCTTAGCCACCGCCATGAAGGCCGCAAAATTCGCTTGGGTCCCCGCATGCGCTTGCACGTTGGCGTGCTCGGCTCCGAACAGCTTCCGCGCCCGATCGATCGCGATCCGCTCGATCTCGTCAACCACCTCACACCCGCCGTAATACCGGCGCCCCGGATACCCCTCGGCATACTTGTTGGTGAGCGGCGTCCCCATCGCATCGATCACGGCCCGCGAAGCGAAGTTCTCGCTGGCGATCAGCTCGAGACCTTCCCGCTGCCGGAAAAGCTCCCGATCGACCAGCTCCGCGATCTCGGGATCGACGGAGCGGAGAGAGGCGTTGTGGTCAGCCATGCGACTCGGTCTCCTCGATCTCGGCGATGCGGCGGGCATGGCGCCCTCCTTCGAAGGGCGTCGTCAGCCATTCCTTCAGGATGGCGACCCCGGTCTCGGGGTCCACAAACCGCGCGGGCAGGACCAGGACATTGGAGTTGCCGTGAGTGCGGGAGAGATGGGCAACTTCCGGCGACCACGCCACGGCGGCGCGTACCCCATGATAACGATTGGCCGTATAGCTCATGCCGAGGCCGGTTCCGCACATCAGCACGCCGCGGGCATTCTCGCCCCGGGCCACCCGTTCCGCCACCTGGTGGGCATAGATCGGGTAGTCGGTGGATTCGGTGGAATCGGTGCCCAGGTCGAGCGGCTCGTAGCCCAGCGCCGCGAGCTCCTTGATGAGGCGCTGCTTCAGCTCATAGCCGGCGTGATCGGCTCCGATCGGAATGACTTCCGGCATGCCCTAAACGTCAACAGGCAACCGTCAACAGTCAACCGGACCCGCCCCTCGACTGCAGCTGCGCTTCGGCCAGCCGCTCCGCCGCGCGAAAGGACGGAATCCCCTCCCGCTCCGCAAGGTCGAACACCCGGAGGATCGTGTCGTAGATCTCCGCCGCCTTGCGATGGGCCTCCGATTCGGGCCAACCCTTGAGCTCGCCATAGACACTGACCAGCCCTCCGCCATTGATGACGAAATCGGGGGCGTAGAGCATGCCGCGCGCCTCCAGCTCGGCCCCATGACGGTCCTGGGCCAGTTGATTGTTGGCCCCGCCAGCGATGATCCCTACCCGGAGCCGCCCGAGCGTATCGTCGTTGATCGTGGCGCCCAGCGCACAGGGCGCGTAGACATCGCCCGGCTGGTCGTAGATCGCTTCGGGAGCGACGGGCTCCGCAGCGAACTCCTCCACCACCCGGCGCACCTTGTCCGCGGCAATGTCGGTAACGACCAGCCGGGCACCCTCCTCGTGGAGATGCCGGCAGAGCGCAACGGCAACCTTGCCGGCTCCTTGCACGAGCACCGTCCGGCCGGCTAGGCGGTCGCTTCCCCAGCGCCGTTTCGCCGCGGCCTTCATACCCATGTAGACCCCGAACCCGGTGACGGGGGAGGGATCGCCGGACCGGTCGGCGAGCCCGGCCACATGGGCCGTCTCGCACCGGACGAATGCCATGTCGGCGGGAGTGGTCCCGATATCCTCGGCGGTGATGTACCGTCCGCCCAGGGACTGGATGAACCGGCCGTGGGCCCGGAACAGCGGCTCTCGATCGGCGCGCCGGTTGTCCCCGATGATGACGGCCTTACCGCCCCCCAACCCGAGGCCCAGGACGGCGGCCTTGTAGGTCATGGCGCGGGACAATCGCAACACGTCGGTGAGGGCCTCGTCCGTGGTGGCGTAAGGCCAGAACCGCGTCCCTCCCAGGGCCGGGCCGAGCCGGGTGCTATGGATGGCGACGATGGCCCTATAGCCCGCGGCGGCGTCCTGGCCGAAGACCACTTGCTCGTGGCCGTTCACCGCCATCTCGTTCAGGAGATCCATGGGGATTCGGGGTCAGCTAGTACCGGTAGAATCCTTGTCCCGTCTTCCGCCCCAGGTGGCCCGCGGCCACCATCTTTCGGAGCAAGGGACAGGGCCGGTACTTCGGATCGCCTAACCCGGCATGCATCACCTCGAGAATGGCCAGACAGACGTCGAGACCGATGAAATCGGCGAGGGTGAGCGGCCCCATCGGGTGCCCCATACCGAGCTTCATGACGGTATCAACTGCCTCGGGAGTCGCCACACCTTCCATCACCACGTAGATCGCCTCGTTGATCATCGGCAGGAGCACCCGGTTGGCGACGAACCCGGGGTAGTCGTTCACCTCGACGGGCGTCTTGCCCAACGCCCGGGCCACCTCCACGGTACGCTGGGTGGTGGCGTCGCTCGTGGCATGGCCCCGGATCACCTCGACCAGTTGCATGACCGGGACCGGATTCATGAAGTGCATGCCGATGACGTCCGCGGGCCGGCGGGTGTGGGCCGCGATTGCGGTGATCGAGATGGAGCTGGTATTGGTGGCCAGTACCGCCCCGGCCGGAAGGACCTCATCGAGCGTCCGGAAGATGTCGAACTTGAGCTCGGGGCGCTCGGTAGCCGCCTCGACCGCGAATTCCGCGTCTTGAGCCGCGGAGAGCGCCGGACTGGGTGCGATCCGCCCGAGCACGTCCGCGACCGCGTCGGCCGGGAGGGTTCCCTTTTTCACCTGGCGTTCGAGGTTGCTGCGGATCGCGGCGAGCCCCCGGTCCAAGGCCTCCGGAGATACGTCGATGAGGATCACGTTCCAGCCATGCTGGGCAAAGACATGGGCGATCCCATTCCCCATCGTGCCGGCACCAATCACCGCCACCTTACTCATGTCGCACCCGTTCCTTTCGGCGCCCGCGTCCCACCGCCAGCATCGAGCCTCCGACCAGGCAGAGCGTGGCGAGCGCACCACCCTCAGGGCCGAAGCTGCCGCCGGTGAGCCAGAGGGGAATGCCGGGCGAGTAGTCCAGCCACGGCATGGGCAGCGGGATGCCGCTCACCGGAGCCGCAAGTCCCGCCAGGGTGAGATTCCACCCGAGATGCGCCCCGGTCGAGGTCCACAGCCCACCGGGGGTGAAGAACGCCAGCCCGAGGAACACCCCCGCGAGCGCGATATTGGCCATCCCGAGCCGGGTCACCGCGGGATTCCCGAGATGGCCGAGACTGAACAGCAGGGCAAGCGCCAGCAGCGCAGGCACCCGGCCGAGCGCCCGGGACAGGGCGATCAGCGGCACTCCCCGGAACGCCAGCTCCTCGACCAGGGCGGCGGGCAGCAAGACCAATCCGGTCACGACGAGGGTCCCAAACCACTGGAGCGGCGTGCCGCCATCATCCTGCCACGCGGCATGGCTAAGGGGAACCGCGATGACCATGGCCAGCGCCGCGAGGATGGTGCCCACCAGGGTGCCCCAGCCGAATCCTCTCCAGCGATGAGACC
>DATECI010000356.1:0-2460 GCA_035286985.1 Gemmatimonadales bacterium | reverse complement strand
CCTGGCTCAATGCCGCATTCGCGAGGACGGTGGGCTCGCGCTTCTGCTCTTCCAACCCGGCCAGCCGCTCCTGCTTGAGCAGCTCGAACTCCTGGGCATCGAACGCCGGCTCCCGCAGGATCTCCGACACCAACTGCAGCGTCGGCGCCAGGCTCGGCCGCTTGGTCTCGATCGAGACCACGGCGTTGTTCGATGCCCCGCCGAAGGAGACTCGCGAGCCGAGCCGGTCGAACTCGTCCTTGATCTGCTGGCGGGTATGCTGCTTGCTCCCCCGCTCGTACATCGCGACCAGCAGCTGGGCGGCGCTGTTCCGCCCACCGCCCAGGGTCTTCTCATCTCCCTGCCGCACCGTCACCCGGGCGTACACCACGTTCCCCCGGGTCTGCTTTGGCAGCAGGGTGAGCTTCATCCCGTTGGCGAGCTTGAGCCGGGTGGTGCGGGTCTCGATGTTGACCGGGGAGGGGTCGAAGGCCTCGCCCGCCGCGAGCGCCACATTCCCCTTGTAATCCCGGGTCATCGCCGCGATTTCCGCATCGCTCACCCAGGGAACCTGGGCCCGGTCCGGCTGTTCCGTCGGATGAAAGAGCCCGAGCGTCCGGTTCGACGGTTTGAGATACGCCACGGCCACCCGCTTGACGTCGGCGGGAGTCACCTGCTTGATCCGGTCGCGGTGCAGGAATACCAGCCGCCAGTCGCCCCCGGCCATGTATTCCGAGAGATTGAGACCGACCCGCTCCGAGTTGGCGAGCAGCAGATCGATGTTCTTGAGCAGCGCGGTCTTGGCCCGCTCCACTTCCTCGCTGCTCGGCGGATTCGCCACCGCCGCGTCGAGCGCCCCGACCAAGGCCACCTTGGCGCTGTCGAGCGAGCTTTCCTTCCGCACGCTCGCGTAGCCCAGCAGCACCCCGGGTTCCTTGAGCCGGAAGTCGAAGGCGCCGGCAGCCGCTGCTTTCTTGGTTTCCACCAGCGCTTTGTAAATCCGCCCCGAGGGCTGGTCGCCCAGTACCTGGGCCAGCACCGCCACGGCGGCGTAATCGGGGTGCGCCCCGGGCGGAACATGGTAGGCCGCCATCACGGCTTGCACGTCGCCGGTCCGCCGCAGCGAGACTTCCCGCTCCCCATCCTGGGTCGGCTCCGCGGTATAGGTCGGGTACAGCATGTTCCCCCGGTCCACCGAGCGCACCGGCTTCGGAATGGCTCCGAACTTCTCGGCAATCAGGCGGAGCGCTTTCCCCTCGTCGATCTTCCCGGCCACCATCAGCACGGCGTTGTCGGGCTGGTAGTACCGCCGGTAGAACGCCTGCAGCCGCTCGATCGGCACGTTCTCGATATCGGCCCGGGCCCCGATGGTGCTTTTGCCGTAGTTGTGCCACAGAAACGCGGTGCTCAGGGTCCGCTCCATCAGGACGCTGAACGGCGAGTTCTCTCCCGACTCGAACTCGTTCCGCACCACGCTGAACTCGCTCTCCAGGTCCTTCTTGGCAATGAAGCTGTTCACCATCCGGTCGGCCTCGAGATCGAGCGCCCAGTCGATGTTCGGGTCGGTGGCCGGGACGGTTTCGAAGTAATTGGTGCGGTCGTACCAGGTGGTGCCGTTGGGCCGGGAGCCATGCTCGGTCAGCTCCTGCGGGATGTTGGGATGCTTGGGTGAGCCCTTGAACACCAGATGCTCGAGCAGATGGGCCATCCCGGTTTCGCCGTAGCCCTCGTGCCGGGAGCCCACCAGGTAGGTGATGTTGACGGTCGCGGTGGGCTTGCTCTGGTCCGGGAAGAGCAGGACCCGCAGTCCGTTGGACAAGGTGTACTCGGTGATCCCTTCCACCGAAGCCCCCTTGGTGACGCCTGCGGGGAGCTGGGCAGCGAGCGGTGCCGCGATGGCGGCGAGGAGAAGGGTGACCCCGAAATGGCGGAGTCTGGGCGGCGGGTATCGCATGAGGGCCCCTCACGATGGGAATAGCGGAAGTAAACGAGGGCACAAACTTACGGCTCCCCGGTACGCCGGGGAAGCCTCAGTCAGATGCCCCAACCGGCCGGAGCGTTGCGCCCTTTGGGGGGAATGGGTGGGGGACCGAGGAAGGCCAGGTTAGGGCCACCGGTACAGGGTGATCGCCGCCGAGCGGTACCCGGACTCGTCGCTCACGATCAGCACCCCGTCCCGGGCGATCGCAACTCCTTCGGCGTGCTCGTGCCGCCTCCCCCCCGGCAGGGGCCGCGCCTGACCCGCTCCACCGTCCGGGGGGAGGACGATCAGGGCGCGCTCCCGTGACGCCACCAGCACATACTGCCCGCTCGCCGGATCGATCGTCAGGTCCGACGGATGCAGCCCCTTCCAGCGCTTGGCACCCCTAACCCGCGTTATCGGGATCACGACCCGGGAGATCCCGGCCCCGGTCGCGCCGGTGTCGGCCGCCAGCTTCCAGCGATACAGCACCAGCGAATTGGCGAGCTCCCTGCCGCCGG
>DATECI010000355.1:0-2198 GCA_035286985.1 Gemmatimonadales bacterium | reverse complement strand
GGGGCTAGGGGAAATACCCTAGTCCCGAGTCCCTAATCCCCAGCCCCTGCTCCTCTTGGCTGCCGACTAGCGCGCGGGGGCCACACCCGTTCCCATTCCGAACACGGTCGTTAAGCCCCGCAGCGCCGATGGTACTACGATCGCGAGATCGTGGGAGAGTAGGCCGTCGCCAGCCATTCCCATTGAAGCCCGTCCTCCGCAAGGGGGGCGGGTTTCTGGTTTTGAACCGCGTCAACCGCGAATGGTCAACGGTGAACGGGAACAACCGTCCAGCCAACCCTCTGGCAAGGCTGGTATCGTTGACGGTTGACGGTTCACGCTGGTCTGCACCTACATTCCGACATGCCCCGCTCCGGCCACATCGCGCTCGCCGGCCGCCCCAATGTCGGCAAGTCTTCCCTCCTCAACGCCCTGGTGGGAGAGCATCTGGCCCTGGTGAGCCGGAAGGCCCAGGCCACCCGGCTGCCCGTGGTGGGACTCCGGACCGAAGGCGAGGTCCAGTACGTCTTTCATGATCTGCCCGGCCTGCTCGATCCGGAATACGCCATGCAGGAGCGGATGCGGGCACTGGCATTGGAGGGCGTCGCCCGCGCCGACGTGATCCTCTACCTGCATCCCGCTCCCGATGCACCGGCCGCCGACTTCGGGCAGCTTGCCGGCCTCAGCGACCGCCCCGGCCGCCTTGTCCGCCCCGTCCTCACCGTCTACACCAAGGGTGATCTGGTGCCCCCCGAGGGCCGCGCCGAGCTGGCCCAAACCGGGTTGGTGGTCTCGACCTTGACCGGGGAGGGAATCCAGCCGCTGCTCGAGGCCGTGGCAGCTCGGCTCCCGGAGCGAGAGTTTGCCTATCCGCCGGACGACATTGGCACCCAGCCCCTGCGCTTCTTCGCGGTGGAGTTCCTGCGCGAAGCCGCGTTCGAGCTCCTCCAGGACGAGCTCCCCTATGCCTTCACCGCCGAGATCGAGGAGTTCCGGGAGACGAGCGATCCGGTGTACATTCGGGCCGCGCTCTTCGTCGAGCGGGAGTCGCAGAAGGGGATTCTCATCGGCGACCGGGGACGGACCCTCAAGGCGATTGGTCAACACGCCCGGGAGCGGCTGGAGCAGTTGATCGGTCGGCGGGTCTATCTTGAAACCTGGGCCAAGGTCCTTCCCAAGTGGCGGCGCGACCCGGCCCAGCTGCGCCGGTTTGGTTTCCCCGACCTTCCCGTGGAGCGTCCATGAGCCTCGCCCCGGAGCTGTTGGAGATTCTGGTCTGCCCCAAATGCAAGGGTGACCTCGACTACCGGCCCGACGAAGCGGTGCTGATTTGCCCCGCGTGCCGGCTCGCCTATCCGATCGAAGACGATATCCCGATCATGCTGATTGACGAGGCGAAGCCGGTTTGACCCCACCGGACATCGCGCGGATCACGGCGACCGCGCGGCGGATCGCGGCGGCGGCTCATCATGCTTTCGTCGGAACCGAACATCTACTGGCCGCCGCGCTCCTCGAGCCGGACTGCCCCCTGCGATCCCCTCTCGAGGCCGCCGGCACGACCCCGGATGGGTTCGCCGAGGAGCTGCTGGCGGGGTTGCCAGTGGCGGAGACCACCGGAGGTGAACCGCCCCCGCTGAGCCGGTTTGCCGAACGGGCCATCGAGGAGGCGGAGCAATCGGCAGGCAATCTTCTCGGCGTCCTGCTGCGGGCTCCCAAAGGACGCATCGCCAGCGCCCTGGCTAAGCGCGGCCTGAACCCGGGCCGGCTGCGAAAGGGGTTGGAGGACAAGGGGCGGTCGGGCGGTCCGGCGGTCGGGCGGACCGAGGGGAGAAAGACCGCTCGGCCGGCAACGGAGTCCACCCGGCGGCAGGAATCCGTCCGCCGGAGCGAAAGACCGCCCGAGCGCCCGACCGCCGGACCGCCTGCCCGCCCTGATACTGCCCGACCGGACGAGGAACGCCGCCTTCCCCCGCATCTCGACCGCCGCCCCCCCCCCCGGCGGGGCGGGCCGCGCCGGTTCCAGTGGAGTTGGCTGCTCCTTCTGGCGGTCCCGGTCAGCGTCGTGTTTCGCTGGCAGGGGGCCGACCCGTTGCTGGTATTCGCCGCGGCGTGCACTGGCGTGCTGCCTCTGGCCGGGCTATTGGGCCAGGCGACCGAACAACTTGCCGAGCGCACCGGGCCAACGATCGGGGGCCTGCTCAATGCCACGTTCGGCAATG
>DATECI010000354.1:0-4244 GCA_035286985.1 Gemmatimonadales bacterium | reverse complement strand
CAGCACCTCCAAGCCCGAAAGAAGGGCCTCAACCCACGGGGCCGCCGGCTCCTCGGCTCGGAGCCGTGCCTCAAGAGGACCCCCGCCATTTCCGCCTCCGCGGGGACCGGAATCGACCGGCAGCAGCAGCACCGCTCCGGGCTGGGCGTCGGCGTGCCACTCCCGGATCGCCTCGACCGCGAATTGATCGCGGACCAGCACGGCATGCATCCATTCGCCCAGCAGTCGCTCGGCAAGCTCGGCCGTGTCCGGATCCGTGCTCAGGTAATCGCTCAGGGGACCGAATACGGCCCCGTTGAACCGTTCCCGCGCTTCCAGCAGGGCCGCCGCTCCGGGCGCCAGCCCCACCCGGTCCCGCTCCAACTCCAGGAGTGCAGCCCGGCGGGTGGTCAACTGCGTCAGGGACTCTTCGAGCAGCCGCCTGCGGGTCCGCTCGGTGGCCTCCTGCTCCCGCGCGGCCGCGAGCGCATGGCGCTCCCGCTCGCTCCGCTCCGCCGCGGCGAGCGCGGCGGTCGTAGCTCGATCGGTCGCGTCGGCCAAGCCCTGGGCCTGCGCCTCCGAAGTCGCCAGCTCGTCCCGGAGGGTGCGAATCCGCTCCCCCGTTTCGGCGACCTGGGTTCGAAGAGCGATGAGCTCCTGCCCCAGGGCGGTGCGTTCTCCTTCGAGGCTTCCGAGCTGCTGAATGCGCGCCGCGAGCGCCCCCTCGGCCTCGCGAACCACCTCGCGCTGGGTGAGGAGGCGGGCTCGCACCTCAGCCTCCTGGGCGGCCCGGGCGGAGAGCTGGCCCAGGATTTCCTGATACTCCCGCTGGGCGGCCTCGAGTTCCGCCTTGGCCAGCGCCTGCTCCCGAAGCGCTTCTTGAGTCCGCCTAGCGGCGGTTTCCCGTTCCACCTCGTCCCGGTGGCGCCGCTCGCCCAGATTACCCAGTCGCTCCGCTGCCACCGCCAGCTCGCCGTCGAGCCGGGAAAGCGCCACTTGGGATTCGGCCAGCTGCCGCGCGATCTCGGCGCGGTGCTCCTCCGCCTGATTGCGCTCCCGGGTGGCCGTCTCCAGAACCAGCTGGCCCCCCCGCAGGCGCTCCCGGAGCGCCGGGAGCTGGTCCGAAAGCGCATGGTGCCGCGCTTCGATTCCAGTCGCCCGCTGGGCCAGCTCATCGAGCTGCCGCCGGGCCAGAGTCACGGTCACCACGAACTTCTCTTCCATCAGCTTGCCGTGCCGTTCGGTCTTGCCCTTCTGCCGCGCCAGCGACCGGATCTGCGATTGTACTTCGGCCAGCAGATCCTCCAGGCGCTGGAGGTCGACTGCGGTTTCCTCCAGCCGCCGCTCGGTGCTGTGCTTGCGGTCGCGGTAGAGGCCGATCCCCGCCGCTTCCTCGAAGAGGGAGCGCCGCTCTTCGGCTCGGTCCGACAGCAGGAGGTCCACCATCCTCGCTTCGATCACCACGCCGGTTCCGCCGCCCAGCCCGGTTCCCCGGAGCAGGTCCTGAATGTCGCGCAGCCGAACCGGAGTGGCGTTGAGGAGGTACTCGCTTTGCCCCGAACGAGAGAGTCGCCGGGTGATCACCACCTCCTGATAGGGAATCGGGAGGTCACCCTCGCTGTTGTCCAGATAGAGCGATACTTCGGTCAGGTTGACCGGGCGCCGGCCGGCGGAGCCCTGGAAGATCACGTCTTCCATCTTGCCGCCTCGGAGCAGCCGGGCCGATTGCTCGCCCAGCACCCACCGCACCGCGTCGGACACGTTCGACTTGCCGCAGCCATTGGGGCCCACGATCGCGGTGACACCGTCGCCGACCTCGAGCACGACAGTGTCGGCGAACGACTTGAAGCCGGAAAGCTCCAGCTTGGCGAGCTTCATTCGAGAGCCAGGAACGGCAAGAGGGGTGAAAAGGGCGACGGTTGCCGCCCGGTTCCCGGCAAAATAATGCCAAGCGCGCATGAGAAGCAGGCCCCGAGCGACCTACCTCGCTGCCGGGCTGCCCGCGGTGCCTCTAATCCGGCCGGTTGCCGGGCAGCCTGAGGAGGAAGTACGCCCGCCCCATCGCGCGTCCGATCGAATCCGCGACCTCTCGAGATGGGTACGGACCAATCACAACCCGGAAACCGTCTTCCGGTTCGGCCGGATCGAGGACCAACGCGGGATACCCATCAGCCTGGAGTTGTTTCACGAGGAGCGTGGCCCACTCGGGGTTCTGGGTCCGGCTGATCTGCAGGTATACCAGGGTCGAGTCCGAGGGGGGTGGAACGACATGGCTCACGAGGGCGCTGTCCTGGGCCACCGTCGCCGACTCGGCTGCCGCGAGGGCTGCGGGAACTCGTTCCCGTGGGATCCAGGAAACCGCCAGCCACCAGTCGCGCCCACCCTCACCGAGCCGAGCCCCCGGGGCGGCAGGGACCTGGCGGAGGTCGAACGTTACGACGTCGTCGCCCTGGCGCACCACCAGCCTCGATGCCCCGGCGACCAGTGGCAAGTCGGAGCCCCATTCCGCCAGGACCGAAGCCGCCAGGCGATTCGTGGCCAGGTCCACCACCCAGACCGAATCTCCCGCCTCCCGATGCACCAACATCCACCGGCCCGAGGCATCCACCCGGAATTCGCGGGGCCGGTCCGGGAGCTGGATCGGCGGGAGTTCGCGCAGGGTGAATCGGTCGAACACCCGGATCCGGGCTTCCGGCTGGCTCACGAACAACCGGTGCCCGGACGGACTGAAGCCGACCCGACGAGCGCCTCCGAGCGACGGAAGCGATCGCTGGGTTCGCGGCCCGCCGATCTCGTACAGCACCACCGCGGTGTCGCTCGCGACCGCTACCATATCGCCCCAGATGGTGGCGGCCACCTCTCCAGCCGGAAGCGCCGTCGAATGGACCACCTGATCGGAATTGGCGGTGATGAGGCGGAAAGGCGGTCCGGTGATGGCCACCACCTGGTCATTCACGGCCGCAAAGAGCGCTCGGACCGTCGGGGGGAGCTCGTCATGGAACCGCACTACCTCTCTTCGCGCTACCCGGACGATGCGCCGGGATCGGTCGACCAGATAGAGGGACCCGTCCGGACCGATCGTTCCGGATGCCACTCCCGCCAACCGGCTCCGCACCGACCGAGTTTCCAGGTCAACCGCGATCAGGCTGTCCCGCCGGTCCAATGCCCAGAGCAGTCGCTCGTCCAGGTCGGCACCTAGAGCTTGGCGGATCGGCGGCACCGGTAGCGAGGTCCAGCCGGTCGGTTGGAGGTCCTCCGGATCGTAGGTCTGGACTGGGCCGGCGACGGTCGGCACTCGCAGGAGGGATACCTGCCCCCCGACCGCAGGCAGGTCGGGAGGGGGACTGGCCGGCTCTCCTCCGCAGCCTACTCCAAGGGCCGCCAAAACAACCGCCGCTCGAGTCCCGGCCCGAGCGGCGGTGCCTTGGCCTGTCTCCAGCGCCGTCAAGCTCCGCCCATCCCTTCTGGCAGGTCCTTGGTTTTCCCCTGGCCGATCGCCTTCGGCTAGAAGGTTGGACCGAGGCTGACCGTCCAATACCCCTTCTTGAAGAAGGATTTGTCGCTCGCAAAGGCCGGGCGCTGGAACGGAAACGAGTAGTCGGCCCTGAGAATCAGAAAGTTGAGGAGGTTGACCCGCACGCCGGCGCCCGCAGATGTCAGCGGGGTTCGCACGCTGCTGAGATCGTCCCCAGGATCCCGACGGAGCTTCACGGTGACGCCCTTCTCGAACATGAGCCCTGCGTCGTAGAACAGAACTCCCTCCACCGCGGGAAAGGCGGTGGTCAGGACCCGCGCTCCGAAAAAGAACGGCCACCGGAGTTCCGCACCTGCCATGGCCAGCCGGGTGCCGACGAGCTGATCCGCCGCCCCGCAGCCGGTGGTCGTATTGGGTCCGGCCCCGGTTTCCAGAGCGCCGCACTCGTGCCGGCTCAGCGATCCCCAGGTATACCCCCGCAGGAAATCGGGAATCCCGGCGAAGAACCGGAACCGGGCTTCGTCCCGTCCATGCTGGCCGAAATACTGGAGCCGGGTGGCCAGCGTGAACGGGCCCGCCAGGTGATCGTAGCGCCGGTAATCAAACGTCAGGGCGGTGAACTGCCACTGCCCGAACCGCGGCGCAACCTCGATCCGGGAGCGGCGCCCCAGCATCGGGCCGACCCCACCGAACAGTGAGTTGTCGAAGACCAGCGCGGCGCTGGGCTGGGCGTACGTCGCCTGACCCAGCTGCTCGGTCTCGACGAACGCGTCCCGGGTCTGGCGCCCGG
>DATECI010000353.1:0-14277 GCA_035286985.1 Gemmatimonadales bacterium | reverse complement strand
AACCCGCTCGATGGTCCGCGAGGAGATCCGGGAGATCCCGGTATAGCACACGACGATTTGCCCAGCGAGCGCCGCGGCGAATGCGGGGTCGAGCGGTAGGGGTTCGGCTCTGGCCCTCCCCTGCTCAAAATGGAGCCGATGCACCCCGCCGAGGGCGGCGGCATATTGATCCTGCTTTCCTCCCGGGAACCCCGCCTCGACCGCCTCGAGCTGGTAGGCTTCTTCGGCGAGCTGGGTCGGGGTTCTGGTGACTCCGCGGGCCCGGTCCAGCGCGGCGACCATCGCCACGTCGAGCGCACCGGAGCTGCCGAGGCCGGAACCGGGCGGGGCCTCGCACCAAGTCCGTAACCCGCAGGGGCCGAGGCCGGACCGCCGGACCGCCGCCTTGAGGAGCTCGAGCTGGCCAAAGCTCGCCAGCTCATCGTGGCTCAGCTCCAGGGTCTGATCGAGGTCCATGGACTGAAGCAGGTAGCGGTCGCGGCCCAGCGAGAGCTCGGCAAAGGCCCGCAGCTCGATCGCCGCATTGACCACGACTCCGCGTTCCTCGGTGGCAAAGGGAGCCACGTCGGTCCATCCCCCCGCAAAATCGAGCCGGACCGGGGCGGAGGCCCGGAATACCCGGTCGCCGGTCACGGATCACCGGTCATCGGCCAGCCACCACTGATTCAGCGTGACCAACTCCCCCCTCAAGTCCATCCGGACACCCCGCACCCGCCGATTCATGCCCTGAACGCCGCGGGCATGATACAGGAAGGTGGCCGGGACGGAATCCTCAATAAGCCGGACAAGTCTCTCCCCTCCGGCTTCAGTACGCAAACCGGTCAGGGAGACCAGGTGGACCAGATGCCCGAGGCCGGGATCACCGGGGAGCCCCATGACGGCCGCGTCAAAATCATGCGACGGCCCCTGGACCCTCTCGAGGAAGGTGGAAAGCTCGAGCTGGCGAATGTCCGGCCGGATGCCGATGGTAGCCAGCTGGGCTTGCAGCATCTGCTCCAGCGCGGCCTCGCCGCTGCCGACCGTGAGGAGCTCGAAGCGAAGGGCGGGCGGTGGCGATGGTCGGACGGTCGAACGGTCGGACGGTTGGACGGAGGAGCCGGCGGACGGGGCGCCTTGAGGAGAGGAGCCCGCAAGCGCGTGGGCCGAGAGTTCCGGCGGCACCGGCCCCGTGGCGGCAGTGCCGTAGCCGAAGAGGACGCCATCAACGATCGCCCGCCGGTCAACGGCCGCTGCCACGGCCCGGCGGTTCTCCAGCCGGTCGAACGGGGGCCGCCGGGTGTTGAACACCAGCGCATAGCTGAACAGCAGAGGATACTCGAGCACCCGGAGTCTCGAATCCCGGCGTACGAATTCAGCGTGGGCCGGATTGATACCGGCAAAGTCGAGCTCTTCCGAGGTCAGCGCGGCGAGTTTGGTGGTCGGCTCATCCACGACGGCAATGACAAAGCGGCGCACCCGGGGCGGTCCGCCGAGCTCCGCGGGAAAGGCGGGGTTGGCCTCGAACACCCAGCGCCGGTTGGGTTGGTGGGAGACGAACCGGAAGGGGCCATTGCCGATCGGCCGCTGATTCCACCGGGCCGTGCGCAATGCGGCCAGGGGCACTCTCTCAAGGAGGTGGCGAGGGAGGATGGCGAGGTCGGCGAGAACATCGGGGACCCCCGCCTGAGCCTGCCCGAAGCGGAGGACCAGAGTCGAGTCGTCCGGAGCCGCTACCTCGACGAGGTCCGCCAGATCGTTCCGCCGCGGGTATCCGGTTTCGGGGTTGCGCGCGGCGTCGAGGGTCCACGCGGCGTCTCGCGCCGTGGTGGGAATGCCGTCGTGCCAGGACAACCCCCGGTAGATCCTGAAGGTCAGCGTGGTGCGGTCGGGGGACCAGCTCCAGGCCCGCGCGAAATAGGGAGCGGGGGTAAGGGTGCTGTCGTACCGGATCAACGTGACGAGCAGCGCGTAACGCTGGACCTGCCGAGCCAGGGGATGGACCGTGAGGAGCGGGTTGGGTCCCTGGAGATCTGCCCCGGAGGCGAGAATGACCGTATCGCCCCGGCGGACTGCGCCGGAACAGGCCAGTACCAGGAGCGCGAGCGAAGCCGGCGGACAGCGCACAACCAAGTGTACACGCGGCGGTAGATTCTCGGCATGGCTCGCCGGATGCTGGTCGCGGTGCTGCGCGGTGCCGCCGTGGTGCTGGGCGTCGTCACGCTCACCTTTCTGCTGCTCCATCTGGCCCCGGGGGATCCGGTTCAGCGGCTCCTTGGACCGGCGGCCGGAGCGGAGGAGATCGAGGCGGGCCGGCGCGCCCTGGGTCTCGACCGTCCTCTGCTGGAGCAATACGTGGCCTGGATCGGGCAGGTGCTTCAGGGGGACTTCGGGGTGAGTCTTGCGCAAGGCCGGCCCGCCGCCGCGCTGCTGGCGGAGGCCTGGCCGGCAACGGCCGTGCTGGTGCTGCTCTCGATCGGGCTGAGCTGGCTCACCGGCATCCTGGTCGGCGCGCTCCAGGCCAATACCCAGCGGCGGGGGCTCGATACCTCTCTTTCCGCCGTCACCGTCGCTTTCAACGCGATGCCGGGCTACTGGCTGGGGCTCGCGCTGGTCATGCTGTTCACGTACCAGCTCCGCTGGCTCCCGGCGTTCGGCGCGACCGGGCTGGACGCCGAGTTTCTGAGCGGCCCGGCCCGGCTGGCGGACCGGCTTCGCCATCTTGCACTTCCTCTGACGACCCTCACCCTTATCGGATTCGGCGCCAATGCCCGGTTCACCCGGGCGGCAATGGGGGAGCTCACGCGGGCTCCCTTCCTGCTGGCGGCCCGGGCGCGAGGGCTCGTCGAGCGCCGAGTCGTGGTCCGGCATCAGCTGCGCAGCGCCCTGGTGCCGATCGTCACCCTTCTCGGGCTCTCGCTTCCCGCGATCTTCTCCGGCGCGGTCTTTGTGGAAGCCATTTTTGCCTGGCCAGGAGTGGGGCAGGTGCTGGTGCAGGCGGTCCAGGCGCGGGACTATCCCGTGGTGATGGCGGCCGCCACAATCAGCGCCGTGCTGGTGGTGACGGGGAACCTGCTGGCCGAGTTCCTGGTTTCCATCGTGGACCCGCGAGTGCGTGATGCTTCGGCTTGACCGACGGGGCCGGATCGGCTTGCTGGTGCTGACCTTGGTGACGGCCGGCGCCCTCTTTGCGCCGGTAGTCGCGCCGGTGGATCCCGATGCCCAACGGGATGTCGTGGCCACGCGGTTTCTTCCTCCGCTCACGAGCGATGCTCACGGGATTTTCCATCCGCTCGGCACCGACCGCCTGGGACGGGACGTCTGGTCGAGGCTGGTGTACGGCGCCCGGGTGTCGCTGGCCGTAGGCGCGCTGGCGATGGGGATTTCGCTCGTGATCGGAATCGGGGTCGGCACCGCGGCAGCCGCCGGTCCGCGTCCACTCCGGACGTTGCTGCTGGGCACAACCGACTTCGCACTCGGCTTGCCGAGGGTCGTGCTGCTGCTCCTCCTGGCCGCACTCTGGCAACCCAGCGCGCTCCTCATCATTGTCGTGCTGGGCGTAACCGGCTGGATGCCGGTGGCTCGGCTGGTGCATGCGGAGGTCCGAACCCAGCTTGCACGACCCTATGTGGAAGCGGCGACGGCGCTGGGCGCGGCTCCGCTTCGAATCCTGGCTCGTCACGCCCTGCCGAACGCGCTGGCGCCGGTGATCGCGCTGGCAACGCTGGGAGTGGGGAACGCGATCACGCTCGAAGCGGGGCTGTCGTTTCTGGGGCTCGGGGTACAGCCGCCCGCGGCATCGTGGGGCACGATGATCGCTTCAGGGCGGGACACGGCGGTCAACGCGCCGTGGGTGGGGCTGGCTCCCGGAATCGCCCTGGTTCTGGTCGTGGTCGGCTGTACCCTGCTGGCGGATGCGGTGCAGGATGCGGTGCAGGAACGGTGAACAGCTGCTTATGAGCGTGAGCTATTTGCTGCAGAAATCCGGCAGGTAGCGACCCTGGAGCGGCAGAAAGAGGTCCTCCCACATCCGCTCGAGCCGGTCCGGCTCCGCGAGCTCTTCGGCCCCAAGCGGGGCCAGGCCGAGTTCGATCGTATGTTTGCCCTCCTCCTGGGCCGCCGGCGTGGGCATTGGCCAGGCTGCGTGCCCCGGGCGCTCCGGGAGGTCGGCGCGGGAGAGCTGTCCCCTGGCCCGGAGCAGGGTCACCACCAGCTCCCCCTTCCGGGTCCATTCGGCTTCGAAGAATCCCGGCGCGAACACCGTGAGGCCCTTGCGATGACCCACCGCCGCCACGAACCGATGAGCCGGGGCGGTGGCGACCTCACGCTCGAACAGATCCGGCCGCTTGTCCACCGGCTCGCGCGGTTCGACGCCAACCGGAGCCCCGGCCAGGGCCCGGCCGGGTTCTACCGGAAAACGGGCCCGGAGGCGGTGATCATGGCCGCCATTTTCGATATCGAGGCGGAGCCGGACCAGCCGAGAATCGGCGTGGAGCGTCACCAGAAGCCGAAGGTCGAGAGTTCCTCCGCGCGCCGCTCGCATAGTCCATCGGGTTTCGACGGCGCCGACCAGCGGCCCGGTCGCGTGGGTCACTTGCGAGACCGGGTTCCCTCCGCTCTCGATCGGTTCAGGGCCCCGCGAAAAGGTGTAGAGATCCCCCCGATCCGGCTCGTCCACGAGCGCGAGGAGTCCGGGTAAGCTGGTCCCGGAGGCGGGCTGGGTTACGGTCAGGATTCCGGTCGGAGCGACTCGGACCGAGACGAACCGGTTGGCGAGCAATCCAGGCTCGACCACCAGCTCCTCCGGGGGCGGTGCCTGTCTGCTGGAGCGGGGCGAGAGGAGACTGGTGCCGAGCCCGGGGACCAGGGGAGCCCGGAACCCGATCCAAACCCGGTCCACTTGGCACTGCACCGGATAGTGGCGGGTGGCGTCCCGGCGCTCCTGGTCAGGTTGGATGCCCAGCAGCTGTACGGGGATGACCTCGCCCGATCCGGTTTCCAGCGCGAAGGGGCGGTAGCCAGGGCCCACCCGCGCCTTCCGGCCGCCCGGCGGACCCACCAGCACGTCGCTGCGGAAGAAGCTCAACTCGGCAGTCATCACCCCGCCTCGCGCCTGGGCTGCCGGATTCCAGAGCAGGAGTCGCGGGGCTGCCTGGTCGGGATGCTCCCGGGCATAGTCGGGATCATAACCCGCGACCTCGTTGAGACCCGCCTCCGCGATCTCCCGGCCGAGGACCTCCACCGCCTCGAGCCGGGCCAGCTGCTCCCGCTGGGCGGCGTCGCCCGTGGTCCCGGCCAGGGTATCGTGGAACTGGCACTGGAGCAGGGTGCGCCAGGCGTGGGCCACCAACTCGCTCCGATCGGGTCCCGTGCTCTCGGTGGCGAGCCGGGCCAGGGGCTCCGCGATCCGGGACAGCAGGAGCTCGGCGGCGCCGTGCCTGCGCTTCATGCGCGACCGAGTCGAATGCACGTCCTGGAGCACCCAGGCCTGCCCTCCGCTCCGGCGCAGTTCGCCTCGGACGATGGGTACGTCGGGCGGGTTACGGTCCACCGCGTCGAAGAATTCGGTGAGCCCGCTGATCCGGACCTCGTGATCCGGCTCGAGCTGCTGCAGCCGGGTCCGGAGCGCCGAGACGTCCCCCACCATGGCGTGGTGATCGGCGCCCAGGAAGACCGCGATCTGATCGGTCGCCGCCCGCTCCACCAGCTCCCGGCGAATCGCCGGCCACCGCCGGGCAAGGTTGGCGCCGGGCTCGGTGAGCGTGACGGCGGCGTCGTAGCCGCTGGCCGGCAGCTGGTAGGCGAGCAGACTCTCCCCGCCGGGTGCTTCCCAGCGATAGAAGTCTCCCGGCCGGCCAAGCCCCCGGCGGATCACCGCCCGGCGAATACCGAACTCCGCCGCGAGCCGGGGCAACAGGGCGGGGTGACCGAACGCGTCGGGGCTGTAGAGCACGTCGAGCCGGCGGCCGAACCGGCTCGCCTGGCGGTTCCCCTCCTCGAGATTCTTTCGCAGCGATTGCGCCGACGGGATGAGCAGATCGGAGAGGACATACCACGGGCCGATCTCCAGCGCGCCGCGCTCCACCTGAGCGGCCACCCGGGGCTCCTGCCGGGGCCGAACCGCAAGGTAATCCTCGAGGAGAATCGTCTGGCCGTCGAGCAGGAATCGGGCCGCGGGGTCGCGCTCCAGCTGCTCGAGCACGTCGTCCAGGACCGGAATAAGCCGGGCCTGGAACGCGGCGCGAGGCAGATACCACTCGCGATCCCAATGGGTGTGGGGAATGAGGTGGAACGTCAGGCTCATTCGGCGATGATCGTCAGCGCGCCGCGCTGCTCCGGCGGGAGCGCGCTGGGCTTCCCTAATACGCGCCGGACGAATCCGTCCCACCAGTCCTCCCGGGGCCGATCCTCGCGGTAGCCCTCCAACGCCGCCCAGGTTCGCTCATGGATCTGTTGTCCCCGGGCAGTCGCTTGCTCGGTGTCGATCCCTGCCAGCCGGAGCCAGCGCCGGCCGATGTGGGCGTGGAGGACCTCGTCGGCCCAGTCGTAATCATGGAAATGGGCCGAGAGCGGATCGCCCGCCTCCACCGCGGTGTGATACTCGAAGCGCTTCCCCGTCTCTGCCGGCATGAGCGACTGCTCGATGGCGAACAGGATCGTCTGACGCTCGAGCGGGGTGGCGTGCAGGTTGAGCCGGAGGGAGAACCCGGTATTCAGGGGGATCCTGGTCCAATCCACCCCTCGCGCCTCGAAAGCAACGGTTCCCATCATCGCGTGGCGCATCTCGTCCCAGAGCTGCCGGGCGTAGTCGAGCTGGAACGGCCAAGGCTGATCGCCCCGCTCGACCAGGATCGAGGCCATCATCTCGGGCACGTCCATCTCGAGGGTCCGCTTGGCGAGCAGGGCGAGATTCCGTTCCTCGGGCGGGACCCGAGGATCGTTGTAGAGAACGTGAGGAGGAAACTCGAAGTCGTGCTGGCCGGTGAAGCGCGAGTCGCGGCGGGGATGGAAATCGGGAACGAAGGGCTGGGTGGCGCGGGGCGGCGGAAGCTCGGGCGTGGGTTCCGGCGCCGGGCCGGTAATCCCCCCTGCGGCCTCGAGATAGGCGCCGAGGTGCGCCTGCCACGATGCCACCCGCCCCCCGGCCGCAGGGTCCTTCCCGAGCAGCGCCTCGAGCGCGGTGCGGCTCCATTCCAGCGCCTCGTCGTGATCCGCCAATGCCGCCTTCAGGATCCGCCGGGTCGGCTGGTCCACCAGCGGGTTACTTCGCTCCAGGTGGTCGCGGTAGGCCGTGGCGACTGCCTTTCGGACCACGCCATAGCTCCCGGCCAGGAGTTCGAGCGCATCGGCGGAGCGCAAGGCCTCGTCCAGGGCGCGCTCCAGCCCGGGATCCGGGGCCCGGTCGAGCGGTGGCACGGGGTGGCGCATCTCGCCGATCCGCCGGCGGAGCCCGTCCGCATGCAGCGCATCCTGCCACTGATGCAGGGCATAGGCGCCCTTCACCTCCCAGATCGGCTCGGCGGTGAGGTGGCTGAGCAGGTCCCGCATCAGCCATCGCTCGGTCCATTGGTAGCGGAGGAGCCGGCGGACATTCTCGCCCACCGAGAAGCCGATGCGCGCGGCCTCGGGGTAGCGGGCCAGGCCGGCCAGCTCGGGAATGCCGAGTCCGGGCGCCGCGGTCACGGGTTAGGGTCCGCCCCCAGCACCCGGTCGAGCTCGGCCTTGACCGCGTCGAGCTCTCTCCGCAAAACTGCGTATCGGGCGACTGCATCCCGGCCGATTTTCTGGTCGGTGTTCGCGGTCATCCCGGCGAGGTAGGTGATGTGGGCCTGCAACCCGGGCTTGCCGTAGCGCACCGGCTCGGTGAGCAGCTTCCCGGCGATGGCCTGGGCCCCGGCCAGCGTGTCGGCCCCGGCCCCAGCTGCCCCGCGGAGCCGGGTTAGGGCGCTTTGGACCCGGGCCACCGCACGGCTGGCGTCCGAGACCAGCTCCCGCATCCGGAGATTGTGCTCGAACTGCTCCCGCAGGTCCGCGACGGTGGTTCCGTCAAGCGCCAGCCGCGGATCGATCAGCACCGTGAGCGGCTGGGCCTTGGAGACGGTCCCAGCCGTGAGCCGCACCTGGTACTGGCCGGGCGGCGCCAGGACTCCCCCTCCCCCCGAATGCCGGAGATCCCAGACGAAACGGTTCACTCCCAGATTCCTGGTAACCCGGCTCGTGAACCCGGCCCGCCCGGAGGGCGGAGCCTCCGGATCTTCCGGCTCCCCGCCCCGGCCGGCCCGGGCGGGTGGAGGAACGGCGTCGCTGCTATAGGTGTTCACCACCGTGCCGGCGGCGTCGAGGAATTCGATCTTCACCGCGCCCTCTGGCACCGCAGGGAGGTAGTACTCCACCATCGGGCCGAGCAACTCCGGGGCGGTGCGGGTCCGGTAGCCGTCGCGGGGCCGATACAGCTGCACCTCGGCGGCGCTCGTTTGCGGAGTGAGCTGGTGAAGGGACGCGAGGTTGTCGAAGATCCACAGGGCTCGGCCCTGGGTCGCCACCACCAGATCCTTACGATGCACCCGGATATCGTTGATCGGCACGTTGGGCAGGTTGCGTTGGAACGGCTGCCAGCGGGCCCCGTTGTCGAAGGAGACGAACAGGCCGAACTCGGTCCCGGCATAGAGCAAGCCTTCCCGGTCGGGGTCCTCCCGCACCACCCGGGTGGGCCAGTCGGCGGGGATCCCGTTGGTGCCGTCGGTCAGCCGCTTCCAGGTCGCGCCGTAGTCGTCGGTGCGATAGAGATAGGGCTGGTAGTCGCCGAGCAAATAGCGGTACACGGCGTAGTAGGCCGAGCCGCGCCGGTGGGGCGAGGCCTCGATCCAGGCGACCCGCCCGCCGGGGGGGAGATCCTTCGGGGTGATGTTCTTCCAGGTTGTGCCGCCATCGCGGGTTAGGTGAAACGGCCCGTCGTTGGCGCCGGCCCAGATCACCCCCGGTTCGTGGGGAGACTCGACGATCGCGTAGAGCGTGCTGTAGAACTCCTCGCCGGTGATGTCCCGGGTGATGGGCTCGCCGCTGATGCCCTGGCAGCAGGGCGGGTGGGCGGTGAGGTCGGGCGAGATGGTCTCCCAGGTAGCGCCCTTGTCGCGGGTCCGGTGCAGGTGCTGGGACCCGTAGTAGAGCACCTCGGGATCGTGGGGCGACGTGGCCATCGGGGACACTCGCTGGAACCGGAGGAGGAGGTCCCGGGCTGGATTGCCGTAGAGGGACTGTGCCCCCACCCAGTAGTTCTTGTTTTGGCCGGTCACCAAGTTCATCCACTGGTATTGCCCCTTGCAGGAGCCATATACCACGTTCGGGTCGCGGGGATGGGGCATGATGGGGCCGGTCTCGCAGCCGGGACCGGTGCGCCAATCCTCCCGGTTCATCGGGTTCGCGGCGCTGCTGATGATCAGCGTGGTGTTGTCCTGCTGGGCCCCATAGAGCCGGTAGGGGAACGCCTGGTCCACCCAGACACCGTAGATCTCCGAGGTTGGCTGATTCATCTGCGACGACCAGGTGCGACCCCCATCGAACGAAACGTTGGCGCCGCCGTCGTTCGCCTGGATCAGGGTGTTCCCATCGCGTGGATTGATCCAGATGTCGTGGTTGTCGCCGTGGGGAGTGCGAAGCGGGGTCATCGTCTTCCCGCCGTCCCCCGATTTGAAGAACCCCTCGGCTCCGGCATAGACCACATCGGCGTTGGTGGGGTCGGCGCCGAGCGTGGTGTAGTAGAAGGGACGCTGGATCAACGAGCCCTGCGAATTCACCAGCGTCCAGGACCGCCCCGCATCGTCCGAGCGATACAGCCCGCCGCCCGGTTTGGCCTCGACCAGCGCGTAGAGCCGGCTCGGGTTGGCCGCCGTGACGGCGAGGTTCCCCTTACCGATCAAGTCGGTGGGGAGTCCGGTCATGATCCGGGTCCAGGTCTCCCCGCCATCCGTGCTCTTGTAGAAGCCGCCTTCCCGCGAGCCGCTGATAATGCTCCACGGCTTCCGTTCGACGCGCGACATCCAGGCATAGACCACGGCGGGATTGCCCGGCATGAGCTCCACATCCATCGCGCCGGTGCTGTCGGAGACAAAGAGGGTCTTCTTCCAGGTCTGGCCGCCATCGGTGGTCTTGAAGACCCCGCGATCGCGGCTCGGCTTGAAGAGGTCGCCATAGGCGGCCACCCAGGCCGTATTGGGGTCGGTGGGATGAATCCGAACCGCCCCGATCTGCCCCGCGCCGTAGAGCCCGGCAAAGCTCCAGCTCCTGCCGCCGTCCGCGGTCTTGTACACTCCGCGTCCGGTCGACACGTTGCTCCGCACCCCGTCCGATCCGGTCCCTACGTAGATGATTTCGGGATTCGCTTCGGCCACCGCGATCGAGCCGATCGAGCCCAGAGGGACCTTGCCGTCCGTGATCGGGCCCCAGGACTCCCCGCCATCGGTCGTGCGGAAGACGCCCCCGCTTGCGACTCCCATGTAAAAGGTGCGGGGCGCCGAGGGGACACCGGTCACGGTGGTTACCCGGCCGCCGCGGGACGGGCCCACCAACCGGAAGCTCAGGCCGCGAAAGAGCGCGGTGTCCACCGAGGCCATGAGTGCCGCCCGGGGGGCCGGTCCCGCTTGACGAGACTGGGCCGGGGCAGAAAGCGCGGTGGCGGTGGGCAGCGAGAGCGCGAGCAGCAAGACACGGGTGCACATCATTGACCTCTGGCTGGTTGAGATCGGGTTGGTCACGGATGGTCGAGGAAAAGCCGGGCGGCATTGCGGCCCAGGATCTTCGCTTCGTCTCCGGGCGAAAGCCCGAGCGACCGGATGCTGGAGAGCATCCGCGGGATACTGCCGATCTGATGGGGGTAATCGCTGCCGGCCAGGATCTGATCCACCCCGGCAAAGGCGATGGCCAGCCGGAGCGCGTCCGGATCGAAATTCACCGTATCGAAGTAGAAGCGCTTGAGGTGCTCGCTCGGCGGCTGGGTCAGCTCGCGACGACACTCGGCAAAGGCCGCGAACCCGCGGTCCAACCGCTCGGCCAGATACGGGATGGTGCCGCCCAGGTGGCCGAGCACCCAGCGAATGCCGGGAAAGCGCTCCGGAATCCCGGCAAAGACCAGGTGCGCTGCGGCGAGGGTGGTATCGAAAAGGAAGCCCACCAGCGGCATCAACCAGTACTCCTGCATCGCCTCGACGCCGAGCGGAAAGGTCGGATGGATGTACATCACCGCGCGGGCATCGCTGGCCCGCTCCCACAGCGGCCAGAAGCGCCGATCGGCCAGGGCGGCGCCGTTCACGTTCCCGAACACCATGCAGCCCTTGAAGCCCATCGCCATAACCCGCTCGAATTCGCTCACCGAGGCCGCCGGATCGTTGAGCGGCAGGGTCGCCAGGGCGGTGAAGCGATGGCCCCGGCTCTGCATCACCTCGGCGAACGCGTCGTTGACCATCCGGGCGAGCTGGATGGAGCGAGCCGGAGTCTCGAGCAGGGTACCGGGGCAAGTGAGGGAAATGAGCTGGCGATCCACGCCCTCCTGGGCCAGCACCTCTTCCCGATAGGCGATGTCCCGATGCCCCCGCACCGCGATATTCGCATCGCCGGGCGAATAGAGCACCGGGTTCCCTTCGGCGTCGTCCCGGACCGAGAGCGCGCTGGTGCCGGTCCGGAGCGCGGCGATGAACTCCGGCGGATAGAAATGGTTGTGAACGTCGATGATCATCGTTCGGTAGTCGCGGATTTGCCGTCCGTCGGATCGGCCGGTGGCCCGGCGTGACCGCCTGATCGTCCGACCGGCCGCCCGCCTCGAGATATGTAGTATACCGGCAGCCCCAACAGCACCAGCCCGAGCCCGGTTGCGGTGTCGGTCGGGTTGGCGGCAACCTGGCTCACCACCACCGCGAACGCGGCAAGCGCGAAGATAACCGGAAGCACGGGATAGCCCCACATGGAGTACTCCCGGGCCAGCCTCGGCCTCCGGCGGAGGATCATCAACCCGATCGCCAGAATCCCGAAGAAGATCCATTCGGTATAGATGACCCGCGTGAACAGAGCCCGGAACGTGCCGGTTGCCACCAGCACCGAGGCCCATGCCCCCTGGAGCAGGATGGCCCGGTGCGGGGTCTGGAAACGGGGATGGATCCCGCCGACCCAGCGGAAAAGCAGTCCGTCCTCGGCCATCGCGAGGTATACGCGGGGGCCGGTCAGCACGATCCCGGCCAGCGCGCCGAAGGTCGAGAACATCACCAGGGCGGCGACTGCGTTTCCGCCTCCGGTTCCGAGCAGGGCCTCGGCCAGGTCGGCCGCGACCCGGGTCGATCGCGCGACGGTATCGAGCGGAAGCACGTAGAGGTAGACCGCATTCATCGCCAGGTAGGAGGCGGTGACGATCGCGGTGCCCAAGGCCAGGGCGCGAGGGATCGTGGTGCGAGGCGCCACGGTTTCCTCCGAGCTGTAGGTCACCATGTGCCAGCCGCCAAAGGCGAAGAGACCGGCACTCAGGCCGGTCAGGACCTCGCCAGCCCCGATCCGAGCCGGCGCCTCCGAGCCGACGAAGTGCGCTTCGACTCTGCCGCCCAGCAGGAAGCCGGCGGCCACGATCAGCAGCACCGCGAGCAGCTTGCCCGCAGTGAACGCGGCCTGCAACCGGCTTCCCTGCTTCACGCCGCGGTAGTTGATTCCCGAGAGCAACAGGATGATGCCGATGGCGACGAGCTTCGTTCCGCCCGGAGTCAGTGGGACCAGGTGACCCGCGTAGCGCGCAAAAATCACCGCGATCGCAGCGATGATCCCCGAATGCATGCTCCAGAACATGGCCCAGCCCCAGAGAAACCCGGCCGGCCGGCCGAAAGCCTCGGTGAGATAGACGTAGACCCCGCCGCTCCGGGCGAACGTGGAGGCGAGCTCGGCACAGACCATGGCGCCGATGAGCGTGAGGATCCCGGCGGCGAGCCAGATGGCGAGGACGCCGGGGACCGACGGCACCTGGCTGGTGATCTCGGAGGGCTGGACAAAAATCGAGGCGCCGATGATCGTACCGACCACCAGCGCCGTCGCGTGGGGGAGCCGGATGGCGCGCTGGAGTCCGGCCGGGGCGCTCACGGGGAGCGGATCGGCGGCGCTATTTCCGGAGCCGGAACCGCCGGCGGGCTTTGCGCGCTTTGCGCGCTTTGCGCACCGCTAAGGCGCCCATCGCGGCGACGCCGAGGGCGGCCGCTGCGGTCGCCGCGAGCTTGCCCCGGCTGGCCCGCTTGACTTTGCCAACCAGCCGGCCTCCCGCGGCCTTGGCCCGCGAGGTCATCCGTAGGGCCGAGGTCTTGACCCCGGCAATCGCGCGCCTCGCGGCGGACTTGGTCTTGGTGATCCGGCGTGCAGGCTTCCGCGAAGTCTTGGTTTTCTTCGGCATGCTCCCTCCTTAGGGTGGGCCTACTTCTGAGGGACGATTGGGCAACGCATGGATCCCACGCTCAACTGATTCCTCCGCCGGCCACCATGATATGGGGCAGGTTCTTGAGCATCGCATTGAGCTTGGCAATCCGGCCGTTGATGATCCCGTTGAGCTGCGCCTCCGCCGCGGTGGCTTCGGCATCGAGCTCGCCCCGCCGGAGCAGCTGGGCATCGGTGGGCCGGTTGAGCGACCGCATCACCGAGCCGTAGAGCGATTGGACCTCTTCCCGCAGCCGGGGGTACTGGCGGTAGCCCAGGCCGGCCAGCGGCCGGGCCAGCTCGCCATCGCGGAAACTGCGGAGCTCATCGAGGGCTCCCCTGGCTTCGTCGATCGCGGTCTTTTCGGCTGGGGCATTCTGCCGCAACACTCCGCCTAGACTGGTCAGCTGCTGCATCAGGTTGTTGGTGCGGCCCAGTACGCGATTGACCCGAGCCGACAGCTCCCGAAGCTCGAGTGCGGTGTTCCGCTGGGCGATGAGATCGCCGAGCGGCACGGTCGCGCGGGGATCCGGCTCCACCGTGATCGGCTTCGTGACTTCTTTCCCCCCCGCGGCGAGCGTGACGGTGAAGCTACCCGGCACCGCGAGCGGGCCGCCCCCGCCAAAGCCGCCGAAGCCCCCTCCCCCGCCGGGTCCACCGGCACCGACCACAGGCTCGCCGGTCGGGCTCGCGTCATAGCGAAGATCCCACACCATCCGGTGCACCCCCGGCGTGGCGATACTGTCGCGTAGAGTTCGCACCACCTGGCCCTGTCCGTCCTTGACCGTGAACCGCAGGTTGCGAACCGTGTCGCGGATGAAATAGGAGATGACCGCGCCGAACGGCGGGTTCTCGCCCCGCCAGACTTTC
>DATECI010000352.1:0-2975 GCA_035286985.1 Gemmatimonadales bacterium | reverse complement strand
CGGGTCGGAATTCTCGGCCGAGCCCGTGACCAGAGTTCTTGGGGTTCCTCCGGCGAGCGGCACCACCACAAGCTCGCTCACCCCGCCGCCACGAAGCACCTGATACACCACCTCGGTGCCGTCGGGGGACACGTCGAAGCCACCCACCCGGATGGAATCAGGTGTGATCCGCCGCTCCTTTCCGTCCGCGACCGTCAGCGCCCAGAGCCCGCTCGCGGTGGCACCGGTGTGAAAGGCGAGCCGGTGGCTGTTCCCGACCCATTGCAGGCCGTCCTCTCCGGCGACGTCATCGGTGACCCGGAGTTCGGTCCCCCCGGCAGCGGGAACGACCCACACGTCGGTTTGCTGCCCCCGCGTGGAAATGAACGCCACCCACTTTCCGTCAGCAGACCAGACCGGCGAGTTGTCGTCGCGCACATCCCGGGTGAGCTGACGGGGTTTCCCTCCGTCGACCGGGAGCACCCAGATGTCCCCCGTACCCGTGCGCCGCGAGGTGTAGAGCAGCTCGGATCCATCCGGCGACCACGGCGTCACGTCCCCACCCAGGTTTTCCTGCCCCTCGCTGGTGAGCTGCTTGGGATTGGCTCCGGTGCTGTCCGCCAGCCAGATCGTGTTCGATCCGCCGGCGACGACCTGGATGGCAAGCCGGGACCCGTCGGGCGACCACAGCCCAAGGGCCGGCCGGGTCTCGGCCAGGAGCGGTGACGAGACTCCCGATGCGAGCGCGACGACGAAACTGCGGAAGGTCCCGCCCGCCGCCGTGGCGATGTAGCCGAACCGGTCTCCCGCCGGATGCCATTGGATCGGAATTTCGAGGCCCGGAGCATCGGTGAGCCGCCGCTCCGCTCCGCTGTCGGCGGGGACCACGGCCACGTCCAGCAGACTGGCGGCGCTCGACGCGAAGGCCAGGAAGCGGCCGTCGGGAGACCAGAGAGCCGGGTTGGGACCGTTACCCCCGGGTGTCCCCGGCACCAAAGTGCGCGGCTCGCTCAGGTCGGCCTTGGCCGCCATGAAGTCCCATCCCTTGGCGCCGGCCGCCCAGTATGCCACCCGGCTTCCGTCGGGGGAGAAATGGCTGGCCTGGTGGTTGGCGCCGTCCGGAGTGAGCAGGGTAACCGCCGGCAGGCCGGAGCCTCCTTCCCCCCCTTTGGCACAGGCCGACACCACGAGCAGTCCGCCGAGGATGCCGAATCGAATTCGCCTCATTTGCCCGCTCCCTTGAGTACTTTGGCCACCGCCGCCGCGGTGAGGGTGACGATTTCGCTCTGCGCCACCAGCACGTTCTTGACGTCCCGCTCGTAGGTTTCCGACCACAGGCTCCGAGTGGTCACGGGATCGGTGAACTGCACGTTGATCCGCATCACGTCGCCGGAGCGGAAGACCGTCGTCTCCAGCACCGCATCGAGGTCGAGTTCTTCGGCAATGTCGCGGGTCGGCTTGGGGGTCGTCTTGTAGACCGCCATGGACGAGCGCGACGCCACGCCTACCGTGCCCAGCTTGTTGAGGGCGTTGTTGAGCGCATCCTGCATCGCATCCACGAACACGGCGTCCTTGCCCGAGATGTCCTCGATCGGGAGCACGGCGATCCGCTGAATGCCCCCCCCGCCGCCCCCAAGCAAGAGCGCGGCGGCAACACCCCCGCCGCCGAGGACGAGAACGGCCAGCGCCCCGAGGATCCAGGCCCGGCGGCTGGTTCGGGGCCGCACCTCGGTCGCCTGGAACGGGCGGGTCGTCGTCGGAGTTACCCCACCGCTCGGGGTGCTGGCCACCAGCTCGAGCTGGGCCAGCAGCTCGTCGGCGCTCTGCCAGCGATCCGCCGCATTCTTGGCCAGGCACCGGAGCAGCGCCTCCGCCAGGAGCGGCGGCACGTTGGCACGGCGCTCCCGCACATCCTTGGGTTTCTCCATCACATGGGCCGAGAGCACCGCCTGCGCGCTGGCACCCTCGAACGGGGGATGGCCGGTCAGCATCTCGTAGCCCATTACACCGAGGGCGTAGAGGTCGGCCCGGTGGTCGATGTTCGGCTCCGCCATCGCCTGCTCCGGCGCCATGTACTGCGGGGTTCCCACCGCGATGCCCACCGTGGTGAGCTTGTCCCCGGCGGAGGCGCTCA
The DNA here is from genome assembly GCA_035286985.1 of Gemmatimonadales bacterium. Lineage (GTDB taxonomy): Bacteria > Gemmatimonadota > Gemmatimonadetes > Gemmatimonadales > GWC2-71-9 > JABFSM01. Next base: position 862 of record DATECI010000352.1, on the reverse strand, counting down.
CCGCCTTGGCCACCCCGAAATCGGTCACCGCGGCATGTCGGCCCGAGATCATCACGTTGTCGGGCTTGATGTCCCGGTGCACGATGCCCCGGGCGTGGGCGTAGGCCAGCGCATCGGTGATCTCATGAAGCAGCCGGACTGCCTCATTGATGGGGAGAGGACCGGTTCGGCTGAGCTTGGCGCGCAACGACTCCCCTTCCACGTAAGGCATGACGTAGTAGAGGAATCCCTGGACCTCGCCGGAATCGTAGAGCGGCAGAATGTGGGGGTGCTGCAGCTGGGCGATGATATGGATTTCACGGGGGAACCGGTCGGTTCCCATCGCCGCGGTAAGCTCGGGCCGCAGGATCTTGAGCGCGACTTTGCGGTCGTGTTTGAGGTCGTGGGCGAGGTAGACCGTCGCCATGCCGCCCACGCCGACTTCGCGCTCGACCCGGTAGCTGCCGCTCAGCGCGGCCGAGATGTGATCGAGTCGGTCAGCCATGGCGCCGCGAGCGCCTCGCACGAACTTTCAAGTCGGATCCGGGAGTGGGATGGCTTACCGCCCGGGGAGGTTCGGCCGGCCGGGAGGGAAGTTACCCTTGGGGCCACCCTCGGGCTACTCCGGGTGGCGGCTCCCGTGTCCTGCTGGTACGTTCCCGAGCGTCCCGCAGTCGGCGGTCGGCTGCCCGGGATTCGGAACCAGTCGAAGGAGAACCTTTATGCGCGCGTTCCCTCTGGCGTTGACCACTCTGCTGATTTCCGTCGGGCCGCTCCCAGCCCAGAACAGCACCGCGCCGCCCGTCGCGCCCAAGGTCCCCAAGGTCGACACCCTGCACGGCGAAGTCCGGGTGGACAATTACTTCTGGCTCCGGGAAAAGAC
>DATECI010000351.1:0-3192 GCA_035286985.1 Gemmatimonadales bacterium | reverse complement strand
CACCTTAAAGTCGGACACCTCGGTGAACAGGGTCGTGTCGTCTTCCCTCGGGGCGATGCGGACCTCCTCGACCAGCCGGCGGATCGCAGCCTCGGCGACGTCTCCGCGCACGCTGGCGACGACGCTGTCCGCGGTGGAGTCGATCATGGTGGTGATCCCGCCCCCCTCGGACCCTCCACGAGATCCTCCACATTCGGCGGTACCTAACCCGGCGAGTAGGCAGAGTGTTGTTCGCGGGACCGGGAGCCTCATGTAGTCGCCTCCTTGCGCTTCCGTCCGACCAGATACGCCGGGACGATCCAGAGTGCTCCGATCGTCCCCGCGATCGTCCCGCCTGCCGTGGCGAGCGCGATGGAGCCGAACAGGCTGTCGGTGGCCGTCCCCACCGCGAGCGGGATGAGACTGGCAAGCGTGGTCAGCGTCACCAGGACGATCATCCCGGAGCGGTCGGCCGCCGCCGCGAGGATGTCCTCGACGGAGAGCCGGGCGGACCGCCTTTTTTCCAGCGCCGCATCCACCAGCAGAATCGCCTGATTCACCGCCAGGCCCACCACCAGGATCACTCCCACCGTGGCTTCCCGGGTGAACGAGGTCTTGGTGACCCAGAAGATCCCGCCTACTCCCGCCAGTGCGAGGGGCAGGGAAAGGAAGATCATCGCCGCGGCCCAGGCCGAATCGAAGATCAACGCGACCGAGAGCAGCACCAGGATCACTCCGGCGCCGAAGACCAGCCAGAGCCCCTTGGCGCTGGGGTCTTCCTCCCAGGAGAATTGCTGGTCGGCCACCGAATAGCCCGCCGGCACGGTAATGCTCTTCATGAACGCTTCGTGGGTCCGGTTGGCCAGCCGGGCGGGACCGCGGAAATCGTAGGAAATGATGCGGACGTACTGCTGATCCTCGCGGCTGATGGTGGCCAGGCCTTCTCGCTCGCTCACCAGGGCCAGGTCGCCCACCCGGACCGGCGCGTTACCCGGGTTGGGAACGAGAGCGCTCCGGAGCTGGTCGAGCGAGCGCTCCCGGGCCCCGCCGGCCCTGACCGAGACATTGGTCTCCTCGCCGTCGAGCTCGAGCTTCTGCGCGCCGGCCGCGCCGCGGATCTCACGGACGACCGCCGCGGCGAAGTCCCGCGAGGTGATCCCATGGCGGGCCAGCGCGGCGCGATCCGGCGTCAGCACGACGCTCACCGCGCGATCGGAGCCCCAGCTTCCCGCGTTGATGTCGACGGTGCGGACCCGGGGGATGGTCTCCAGCCGCTGCTTGAGGTCGCGCGCCAGCCGCTCGACTCCGCGGAACGAATAGCCGAGCACTTTGATTCTAAAGGTGGCCGAGCCCCCGCCCCCGCCGCTGTAGAACCCGGGGCCCTGGCCACTGATGCTGACGCTGGCGCCTCCCACCAGCACGGCGCGCTGGGTCATCTCTTCCTGCATGGCGAGGGGAAGCGCCGTGAGCTCGGCGTCCTTGGCAAACAGGACCATCACTTGGACGGAGGATCCACCGCCGCGGGTGTCCACCCGCTCGACCCCCGGCCGGCCGACCCCGATGCTCTCGAACTCCCGGGCCGCGCGGTCAAGGCTCTCGGGATCGGACCCTCTGGGAAAGCTGACGTATGCCCTCAGGGTCGTGCGCTGGCCGAACCAGTTCCCCCAGGAGGAGCGGGGCACCCGTTTCACGAACCCCCAGGTCACGACGCCGAGGAGAGCTACGGCGAGGCCGATGGTGATCCAGCGCCAACGCACTAGCGGGCGAAGGGTAGCGAGATAGAACCGATGGAGCCGGGGCCACCCGGCGTCCCTGCTGCCGAGCCGCCCGCTCACCGCCGGAATCATCACCACCGACGAGATGACCGACCAGAAGAGGCCCAGCGCGAAGGCCGCCGCGAACGGCACGAACGCGGCGCGGGCGTTGCCTTGCAGGTAGAGAAAGGGAAACAGCACCACCGCGGTGGTGAGGGTGGCGCCCAGTACCGCGGGAGCGATCCGCCGGCCCGCCTCGGCGCGATCGGCCGGGGAGGCTCCGGCAAGGCGGAGCCGCTCGACCACCACGACGCCGTTCTGCACCAGGATCCCGATGCCCATGCCGAGGCCGGCCAGGGTGAGGAGGTTGGCGGGGATCCGGAGGAGATAGAGGCCCAGCGCGGTCCCGGCGATGGCGACGGCGGCGCTTCCCATGACCAGCGCCACGGAGCGCAGGTTCTGCAAGCTGATCAGCAGGATCAGACCCACGGCGGCGAAGGCGATCGCGCCGCGAATCACCAGGTCGCGCAGCTGCTTGCCCAGCTCGACGCTCTCGTCGGCTTCGAGCTTGATCCGGACCCCCGGGGGAAGGAGGTGCTCCAGGTCGGCCACCGCCTGCCTAACCCGCCTTGCGGTGTGGATCGCGTCCGCCCCGGGTAGCCGGGTGATCTCCAGGCCCACCCGGGGCACCCCGTTGAGCCGGGAGATTACCCCCCGGGTATCCTCGTCGGGGCGGACCGAGGCGAGCTCGCCCAGCTCGAAGACCCGGCCCGAGGGGGCCCGGATCGGCAGCCGCTCGAGGTCCTGGTAAGCGTGGGGCTGGTCGCGGAGCACCACGGTGCGGACCGTAGCGCCGGCCTGCTCCTCGCCGAGGGCCTGGACCATTCGGGCGCCGGCAATCGCATTGGTGAGCATGGTGGGAGAGATCCGGAGCTGACGGAGCCGCTGGGCGTCGTAGGAGACCGAGACGCCGGTTTCCGCGCTGCCATAGGTCGACACCGTCGAGACCCCGGGTACCGTGGTGAGCCGGGGCTGGAGCTGCTCCCGGGAAAGCCGGGTCAGGGTACCGGGAGTGTACGGCCCCGAAAGACTGTAGTGCAGCAGCGGCTGCTCCTCCAGCTCCTCCGGTAGATAGTTCGAGACGACCGGCGGGGTGACGCCGGGAGGAAAGTCCTTCCGGAGCAGCTCCAGTCGCTCGTGGATCGCGAGCCGGACCAGCTGCACGTCGGCATTGGGCTCGAGGTCCACGTTGATCGAAGTCCCCTGCCGGTCGCTCGAGGTGCTGCTGGTCTTGCGCACCCCGCGCACGCCCTGAATCGCCGCCTCGATCGGCGAGGTGAGGTAGGTCTCCAGCAATTCGGCGGACGCGCCGAACCAGGTTGCCCGGACCGAGAGCCGGGGGAGCTCGACCGTGGTCTTGGTGGCGAGGGGAAGCTTGGTGAAAGCAACAGCGCCGGCG
>DATECI010000350.1:0-5482 GCA_035286985.1 Gemmatimonadales bacterium | reverse complement strand
CCCTTGGTGCTGGAAGGCCCGTACGGGGATCACACCGGGTTCTACTCGCTGGCGGATTACTACCCCAGGGTGCACGTCACCGCGGTGACGATGCGCAAGGAGCCGGTCTATCCCGCCACCCTGGTGGGCCGGCCTCCCATGGAGGACTACTACCTGGGCCATGCAACCGAGCGGATCTTCCTCCCGTTGCTGCGGCTCACGGTGCCGGAGATCGTAGACTACCACATGCCGGCGCCCGGCATCTTCCATAACCTGGTCTTCGTGTCGATCGACAAGCAGTACCCCGGGCAGGCCTCCAAGGTGATGAACGCGCTCTGGGGCCAGGGGCTGATGTCGCTCGCCAAGGTGATCGTCGTGGTGGACCAGGACGTGAACGTCCAGGACCCGGACGAGGCGTGGTGGGTAGCGCTGAATCACATCGATCCGGAGCGGGACGTGCGGTTCACCATGGGGCCGATCGACGTGCTGGACCATTCGAGCCGGGGCTTCAGCTACGGCAGCAAGATGGGGATCGACGGGACCCGGAAGTGGCCGGAGGAGGGGTTCACCCGGGAGTGGCCCAAGCGGATCGAGATGGACCCGGAAACGAAACGGCGGGTGGACGAGTTGTGGGGGCGGTTGGGCATTGAACTGCGTGAACCGTGAACCGTGAACCGTGAACGGTCAACGGTGAACGGGGATACCGTGCGGGAGGGGCAGACGTTTGCGGGAGAGTCCCTGGCCGCTCGGTTCGCGAGCTTCGTCAAGCTTCCTCACACCCTGTTCGCGCTGCCGTTCGCCCTGCTCGGCGTGCTCGCGGCCTCGCTGCGGTACCGGGTGACCTGGCGGACCCTTGCCCTGGTGATCCTGGCGTTTTCCGCGGCGCGCTGGGTGGCGATGGGATTCAACCGAATCGCCGATCGGAAGTACGATGCTCGCAATCCGAGGACCCGGAACCGGGAGCTTCCGCGGGGGGCGCTGACCTTGTCCCAGGCCTGGGCCTCGGTGCTGGTGGCAGGGCTGCTCTTCCTCGGGGCCAGCGCGGGCCTCAACCCGCTGTGTCTGGCGCTCGCCCCACTGGCCCTGGTCTGGATCATGACCTACAGCCTATCCAAGCGGTTCACCTGGTGGCCCCACCTCTGGCTCGGGGCCTCGCTCGCCATCGCGCCGGTGGGTGGCTACCTCGCGGTGGCCGGAGCCTGGCCCCGGCCCTGGTGGATTCTTCTGGGGCTCGGCCTGGGGGTCGCGACCTGGGTGGCGGGATTCGACATCTTCTACGCGCTCCCGGACCAGGAGTTCGACCGTTCTCAGGGCCTGCGCAGCGCGGTGGTACGGCTCGGCATAACCCGCAGCATCCTGGTTGCCAAACTGCTGCACGGGGTGACGATTCCGGCCCTGGCGCTGTTCGGAATGGGAGTGGGATTCGGACCCTGGTATTACGCCGGCCTGGCCGTCGCCGGGGGAATTCTGATCTCTGAGCACCGATTGGTGCGACCCAACGATCTTTCCCGGCTCGACGCGGCGTTCTTCACGATGAACGGCATCATGAGCCTGACCGTCTTCGGGTTCGCCCTGCTGGACCGACTGCTCTAGGCCGATGGGGGCGACTCACCACCAGCTTTTGCGGGCGGGTAGCCGGCGGAAACGGGCAACCCTATCTTCCGGTTTGTCATCCAACGAGCGTTTCCAAAATCGTCCCTTGCCACCATGAATAGCCGTCTCCAGCACCCCGGGAGTTCCGGTATGCACCCTACCCGACTGCTCCATCGTATCGCGCTCTTGGTCCCCCTCCTGTTCCCGGCGGAAGCCGCCCAAGCGGCCCAAGGTCCGGCGGCCACCAGGGACACCAGCAAGCAAGGCCTGCCGCTCCAGCCGGCCCGGTGGGCCCGGTTCACGACCACCAAAGGAACCTGGGTTTCCCTCGACCTCAGCCCGGACGGCCAGATCATCGTCTTCGACCTGCTGGGCGACCTCTACACCATTCCCATCAGCGGGGGGCCCGCCACCCGGCTCACCAGCGGGATCGCGCACGACATGCAGCCCCGCTTTAGTCCCGACGGGAAGCAGATTGTCTTCGTCTCGGACCGGAGCGGCGACGACAATCTCTGGCTGATCGGTGCGGCGGGAGGGGAACCCCGGCCGCTCACGACCGGGGAGGACGTTACCTACCTGTCCCCGGAGTGGACCCCGGACGGCAATTACGTCGTCGTGGCGAAAGGGACCCTGACCGGGCTCGAGAAGCTCTGGCTCTATCACGTCAAGGGAGGCCGGGGCCTGGAAATGGCGGGGGGCGCGCCCGGGGTGCGCATGATGGGCCCCGCCTTTGGACCTAACCCGCGCTATGTCTGGTTCGCCCAGCGGTTCGGTTCCTGGCAGTACAACGCCCTGCTGCCCCAATACCAGCTCGCAGTCTACGACCGGGAGACCGGGGCCAGCACCACGATGACCTCGCGCTACGGCTCGGCGTTCCGGCCGGCCCTCTCGCCGGACGGCAACTGGCTGGCCTACGGCTCGCGTCACGACGCGGAGACCGGCCTGGTGCTGCGAGAGGTGGCCACCGGGGAGGAGCGCTGGCTCGGGTATCCGATTCAGCGGGACGAGCAGGAATCGGTCGCGAACATGGACGTCCTCCCCGGCTACTCGTTCACGCCGGACTCGCGGGCGGTAGTGATCTCCTACGGCGGGGAAATCTGGCGGGTTCCAGTCGAGGGCACGCCCGCCCGGATCCCGGTTACCGTGAGCGCGGAGGTCGCGGTCGGGCCGGCGCTGGAGTTCGAGTATCCGGTGGACACGGCGGCCTCGTTCACGGCCAAGCAGATCCGGAACGCGATCCCCTCGCCCGACGGCCGGCGGGTGGCGTTCACCGCGCTGGACCGGTTGTACCTGGCCGAGCTGCCGAACGGGGCGCCGCGGCGGGTCACGACCCAGGAGGTGGGCGAGTACTTCCCCGCCTGGTCCCCGGACGGGACGGCGCTGGCGTACCTGGCGTGGGACGACCGGGAGGGCCACCTCATGCGGGTGAGCGGGTCGGGTGGGCCGCCCATCCGGCTCACCCGGGCGGCGGCTTACTACCGGCAGCTCGCCTGGTCGCCGGACGGGCAGCGGATCGTGGCGATCCGCTCCCCGGCCCAGGAGCTGCGCGAGGCCTACGATCCGTTCGTGGCAGGGCTCGGTTCGGAGTTCGTCTGGGTTCCTTCCCGGGGCGGCGAGCTGACCATCATCGGACCGACCGGGGGACGGAGCTGGCCCCACTTTAGCAGCGATCCCGACCGGATCTACAGCTACGGCACGATTCCGGGGGAGATTCTCCCGCCGGGGCAACTCCCGCCGGTGGGGCTGGTGTCGACCCGGTGGGACGGCACCGACGTCAAGGCGCACTTGCGGGTTATGTGGCGGCTCCCGATCTCCGCAGCCGCCTGGCAGACCTCGGACTCATCCGACCTCCTGATGCCCCGCGACTTCGCGCGGGAGCCGCAGATTCCCCAGAGCCCGGCCGGGCTGGTGGTGATGGCTCCCCGGGGCGACCTCGCGCTCGCGGTGGTCAACCGCGACTTCTACGTGGTGACGGTTCCGCTGGTGGGGGGCGGCGTGCCCACCGTGCTGGTGACCCGGCCGGACAGCGCCCAAATGCCGGTCCGCAAGCTCACCGACATCGGGGGAGAGTTCCCCGCCTGGGGGGCGGACGGGCGTACGGTCCACTGGTCCATCGGCAACGCGTTTGTCACCTACCGCCTGGACCGGGCCGAGGCCGACAGCGCCTACCGGGCCGAGGAGGTCCGGGTCCGGGTGAGCGCGCCGCGCGACATCCCCCAGGGGACCGCAGTCCTCCGGGGGGCGCGGGTGGTCACCATGCGGGGCCAGGAGGTGATCGAGAACGCCGACCTGGTGATCCGGAACAACCGGATCGCGGCGGTGGGAACCCGGGGCAGCGTGGTGGTGCCGGAGGGAGCCCATGTGGTCGACGTGAGCGGCAAGACGATCATCCCGGGATTCGTGGATACCCACTCCCACATGTGGAACTTGTGGGCGGTGCACTGGACCCGGCCCTGGATCTATCTGGCGAACCTGGCCTACGGGGTGACCACGACTCGGGACCCCCAGACCGCCACGACCGACGTGCTCACCTACGCGGATCGGGTGGAGGCCGGCCAGATGCCCGGACCTCGAGTCTATTCGACCGGGCCCGGGGTCTTCTGGACCGAGGGCATCCGCGACCTGGCCCATGCCCGCGACGTGCTGCGGCGGTATAGCGAATACTGGGACACCAAGACCTTCAAGATGTACATGTCGGGGAATCGCCGGCAGCGCCAGCTGCTCATCCTGGCGGCGCGGGAGCTCCGGCTGATGCCGACCACCGAAGGCGGACTCGACTACCGCCTCAACATGACCCACGCGATGGACGGGTATCCCGGGATCGAGCACACCATGCCGATCATCCCGGCCTACCAGGATGTGGTCGAGTTGTTTAAGGCCTCGGGGACCACCAACACGCCGACCCTGCTGGTCTCCTACGGGGGTCCGTGGGCGGAGAACCACTACTACACGACGGAGAATGTGGCCGGCGACGCTAAGCTCGCCCATTTCACGCCTAAGGAAGAGCTGGATTACAAGATCCGGCGCCGCAACCCGGGACCGGGCCCCGGGGCCTGGTTCCATCCGGAGGAGTACGCGTTCCGGAAACACGCCGGGTGGATCAAGGATTTGGTGGAAGCGGGCGGCCGGGCCGGGATCGGGAGCCACGGCCAGCTTCAGGGGCTCGGGTACCATTGGGAGCTGTGGTCGGTCCAGAGCGGAGGGATGAGTCCGCACGATGCGCTCCGGGTCGCGACGCTGCTCGGCGCGGAGGCGCTCGGCCTGGGTCGCGACCTGGGATCCCTGGAACCGGGAAAGCTCGCGGACCTCATCGTGCTCGACGCGAACCCGCTCGAGAACATCCGCAACAGCAACACGATCCGCTACGTGATGATGAACGGCCGGCTCTACCAGGGCGACACGCTCGACGAGATCTGGCCCCGCCAGCGAGCCGCCTCCGATGAGCTCTGGCGCCATGTCGCTCCCGCGGTGTCGGCGGGGATCCGGGTGGGAGGTGTGCGATGAACCACTCAGCAATCAGCAGTCCACCGTCAAGGGCGAGAGCCACCGGCTATCGGTTACCGGCCATCGGGCTGATCGGCTTGCTGGGAAGCGTCCTTCCGGGCCCCCTGGCGGGGCAGCCACCTGCCGGCCCCGCGGCGGCGCGCCCCCAACCGACGCCGCTGCCCCTCGCTTCGGCCCGGAAGGCGACCTTCACCGCGACCAAAGGCACCTGGATGTCGGTGGATGTGAGCCCGGACGGGCAGACCATCGTATTCGATCTCCTGGGCGACCTCTACACCATGCCGATGACCGGCGGCAAAGCCACCCGGATTACTGAGGGGATGGCCTTCGACGCCCAGCCGCGGTGGAGCCCCGACGGGCAGTCCATCGTCTTCGTCTCGGATCGCAGCGGTGGGGACAACGTCTG
>DATECI010000349.1:0-3661 GCA_035286985.1 Gemmatimonadales bacterium | reverse complement strand
ATCTGGGCCACCTGGTGCGTGCCGTGCCGGGTCGAGATGCCGGCCATCGAACGGCTCTACCAGGATCTCTCGCCCCGGGGGCTCCGGGTGGTGGCGGTCAGTATCGACGAAGGCAACGGCGACGACGTCCGGGCCTTCGTGAAAGAGTACGGTCTGAGTTTCGACATCCTGCACGATCCGGTGGGGCGAATCCAGGCCGTCTATCAGACCACCGGAGTCCCGGAGACCTTTCTGCTCGACAAGGATGGGGTCATCGTAAAGAAGATCATCGGCCCTCATCCCTGGAGCTCGCCCGCCAATCAGCGCATCGTCGCCGATCTGCTCGGTGGCGATTAGGCACGTCCTCGGCATCGAAACCAGCTGCGACGAAACCTCGGCGGCTGTCCTCCGGGTGGAGGAGGATCGCACCGCGGTCCGGAGCCTGGTCATCCTTTCCCAAGACATCCATCGGGTTTTCGGCGGGGTGGTGCCGGAGCTGGCCAGCCGGGAGCATCTCCGCACCATCGGCCCGGTGGTCGAGCGCGCGCTCGCGGAAGCGGGAGTCGGCCTGTCCCAGCTCGACGGCATAGCGGTCACCGCCGGTCCCGGATTGATCGGCGCGCTGCTGGTGGGGCTCATGTACGGCAAGGGGCTGGCGTTCGGGCTGGGGAAGCCGCTCCTGGGCGTGCATCATCTCGAGGGACACCTCTTCGCCCCCACCCTGGAAGATCCCACCCTCCAGCCGCCGTTCATCGCGCTTCTGGTGAGCGGCGGACACACCCTGCTCCTCGACGTGGAAGACTGGGGCCGCTATCACCGGCTGGGAGAGACCCAGGACGATGCAGCAGGCGAGGCGTTCGACAAGGTGGGCACCCTGCTGGGCCTCGATTACCCCGCCGGAGCGCAGGTCGAGCGCCTGGCCCGGGAAGGAAGGCCGGGGCGGTTCGACTTTCCCCGGCCGATGTTGCGGGAAGGGTATGATTTTTCCTTCAGCGGGTTAAAGACCGCCGTGCTCCGCGCGGTCCGGGCCTGTTCCGATCCGGGCGCCGATCGGGCAAACCTGGCCCGGGGATTTCAGGACGCCATCATCGAGGTACTGGTGGAGAAAACCGCCCGCGCGGTCCGGGACCTGGGCCGGGAAACCGCCATGATCGGGGGCGGGGTGGCCTGCAATCGGACCCTCGCCTTTGCCCTCGCCAAGCGGCTGGAAGGAGCCGCCCGCGTGGTCGTTGCGTCACCCCGGCTCAACACCGACAACGCCGCGATGATCGCTGCCGCGGGGGCCTGGCGGCTGGCGCGGGGAGAGCATTCCGGTATGGATCTCGAGCCGTTCGACTCCGGGCCGCTACCCGGCCTCGTGGGAAACCCGCCGCGCTCGGGTTAACTTCCGGCCCGATGACCACCGTCTATCCCTTCAATTTGCACGTCGGTCCGCTCAACATCACCGGCTACGGGATCATGATGATGGTCGGCTTCCTGATGGGAGGCTGGCTCATCGACCGGCAGCTTCGGGAGCGGGGGTGGCGACACGAGTACGCCGCCGACATCACCGTCGCCGCGGTGATCGGCGGGATCGCGGGGGCCAAGCTCTGGTACGTGGCGGCCACCGGCGAGTGGGGTTCGCTCTTTACCCGGGGTGGCCTGGTCTGGTACGGCGGCTTCCTCGGCGGAGCGCTGGTCGTGCTGCTCAACGGCTGGCGGCTCAAGGTGCCGATGCGGTGGACGCTGGAGATCACCGCCCCGGCTCTCCCGGCTGCCTACGCGCTGGGCCGGATCGGGTGTTTCATGGTGGGCGACGACTACGGCGTTCCCACCAGCCTGCCGTGGGGGGTGCAATTCCCCCAGGGCCTGCCGCCCACCACCGCTGGCTCGCTGGCCGCGAACTACGGAGTCCCGATCCCGCCGGGTGCGACCGCCGAGACCCTGCTCGCAGTACACCCCACCCAGCTCTACGAAGCGCTCGTGATGATCGGGGTCTTCATGGTGCTGTGGCGGCTCCGCAAGCACACCCGGGGCACCGGCTGGCTGTTCGGGGTCTATCTGGTGCTGGCCGGAACGGAACGGTTTCTGGTCGAGTTCGTGCGGGCCAAAGAAGACCGGCTCTTGGGAGACTTTACCCTCGCGCAACTCACCGCCGTGGCGATCGTCGCCCTGGGCGTGATCCTGGTCGGGGTCTGGAAGGACAAGGCCGTGGCGCCCGGCCCTGGGCTCAGCGGGGCCGCGGCCTCGACCGGGGGCCGGGCTGCTCGGGCATAACCCGCTCCCGCATCCGCTCCAGCTCGGAGCGCACCTCGGCGAGATCCGCTTCGATGCGCTCGATTGAGCGAAGCAGCTCGTTTTCCCGGGGGGCAGCGGGTCCGATGGGCCGATCGGCGGTCCTCGGAACCGGCCCTACTGACCCGCTCTGCCCGGCTGCCTTTTGCTGTCCCCCTGCCCCGCGGCTCCGCCTCGGTTCGATCCCGAAAACCCAGAGCAGCCCAATCGCCGCCAGGACCAGCAGCACGGCCTGGAGTGCCAGGGACTCGAGCGTGGGGTAGATCCCGAGCGCGGGGATCCGGGGGGCCCCGACAACCGGCGTCAGCCCGATCGCACCGGCCTCCTGCAGCTCCGCCATGCCCTTGCCGGCAAAGACGAATGCCATGTAATAGAGCAGCGTGCCGGTGACCCCGAAGAGCGGCTTGAGCGGAAGCCGCACCCCGAACCGGTTGATGGCGATGTAGACCACTGCGAGCACCGCGCCGCCGGCCAGGATGCCGCCCAAGATCGGAACCCAGGTTCCCGCCCCGGTTCCCCCGCCGGACACCGCCAGGGCCTTGTAGAAGAGCACCGTCTCGAACCCCTCGCGATACACCGCCAGAAACGCCACCGAGGCCAGCGCGAGCGCCGAGCCGCGGGTTAGGGCCTGCTCCATGCGGCTCCGGACGAACCGGTTCCACTTGGCCACCTCCATCTTGGAGAGCAGCCAGTAGCTGACGTAGAACAGCGTCGCGGCGGCGAGCAGCATCACCCCGCCTTCCAGGCCTTCCTGGTGGCGGCGGGAGAGCACGAACACCGTCTCCAGCGCGGCCGCGGTGAGCAGGCTCAGACCGACCGCCGCGGCCACACCCCGGTGAATGTCCCGGCGGCGGTGCGCATTGCCGGTGCGCACCAGGAACGCCATGAGGGCTCCGATCACCAGAATGGCCTCGAGGCCCTCCCGCACCAGAATCACGAACGACTGCACCAGCAGGTTGGTCCCCGAGGCCCGGTCCGCGATAGTCCGCTCGGCTCGCTCCAGCGCCCCCGCCAGCTCGGTGCGGATGCCGGCCAGCTGGCTGGGCGACGCACCGGATCCGGCCCGGCTCCGCAAGCTGGAGAAGGCCGCCTCGATCCGGGCGGTGAGCCCGGGATCCTTGACCTGGAGCTCGCGCTCCACCCGCTCGAAGGTTACATACGCGTCCATCGCCATGCCCCGGGCCTCGTCGGCATAACCCGCCGCGGCCAGCGCGTAGGCGCTGTCCAGCTCGCGGCGCATCCGGTGGAACACCCCGGCCATCGTCACCAGCTCCGGGCCCGGGAGGATGCGCACCGCAGCCACGTCCGCCATCGTGGCGCCCGGTCCGAGCGCCGCCAGGAGGTCGGCATCGCTCAGCGGAGCCGTGGCCGCAAAGGACCGCAACGCCGCCGGCAAACCGGATCGGTC
>DATECI010000348.1:0-7196 GCA_035286985.1 Gemmatimonadales bacterium | reverse complement strand
CTCACAGCGTCCGCCCTTCACGTTGAAGGAGAACCGGCCCGGCCCATAGCCCCGCATCTTGGCCTCGGGCAATTGGGCGAACAGCTCTCGAATGGGGGTAAACAGGCCAGTGTACGTTGCCGGATTGGAACGGGGTGTCCGCCCAATCGGGCTCTGGTCAATGTCGATGACCTTGTCGAGATGCTTGAGTCCGTCGATCCGGTCATGGGGTCCGGGCACCACCCGGGCCCGGTAGAAGTGCCGGGCCAGCGCCGCGTAGAGCAGGTCGGTTACGAGGCTCGATTTCCCCGATCCTGAGACGCCGGTGACGGCGACGAAGAGACCGAGCGGGAACTCCACAGTGAGGTTGCGGAGATTGTTGGCCCGGGCCCCGACCACGCGCAGAGCGTGGGACGGGTCGCGGGCGCGCCGGCCCCGCGGTACCGGAATGCGGAGCTCGCCCCGCAGGTAGCGCGCAGTCAGGGAGTCGGGGTGAGACAGGACCTTTTCGACACTGCCTTCCGCGACGACGTGGCCCCCCTCGTTCCCGGCCCGGGGGCCCAGATCGAGCACGTGATCGGCCGCGCGAATGGTGTCCTCGTCGTGTTCGACCACAATGACGGTATTCCCCAGATCCCGGAGCTCCCGGAGGGTGCCGAGGAGCCGGGCATTATCCCGCTGATGGAGACCGATACTGGGCTCATCGAGGACATACAGGACGCCGACCAGGCGGGACCCGATCTGGGTCGCCAGCCGGATCCGCTGGGCTTCGCCCCCGGAGAGCGAGCCGGCGCTCCGGCCCAGGGTGAGATACTCGAGACCGACATCGCGCAAGAAGGCCAGCCGGTCCCGGATTTCCTTGAGAATCGGGCCGGCAATTTCCGGATCCACCCCGCCGGCTATCCCTCGTCCCACCGGAATGTTCTCGAAGAACGCCAGCGCCTCGTCAACCGGAAGGTCCACGACCTCGCCGACGCCGCGCCCCGCCAGCAGGACCGAGAGGCTTTCCGGCTTGAGGCGCCGTCCCTGGCACGCGGGACACGGCATCTCGACCAGAAACTCATCGAGCTGCTGGCGCACCGCGTCGCTGCCCGATTCCTGGTAGCGACGCTCGACGTTCTTCAGCACGCCTTCCCATTCGGTTTCGAAGTCGGCCCGCGCACGGTGGCCTTCTCCCCCGAACCGCAGGGACCTGCCCGGCGCCCCGTGCAGGAGAACCTGGCGGACCGGCGGGCTCAGCTGACCCCAGGGAACGGCAGGATCGAACTTGAAGGCCCGGGCGAGGGTAGGAAGCACGACCTTGCGGAGATAGCCGGACGGCTCGCCCCACGGGAGCACGACGCCCTCGAGTATTGAAATGCTGGAATCTCCCAGGATGAGCTCGGCGTTGACTTCCTTCCGGGTTCCCAGTCCGTGACATTCGGGGCACACTCCGAAGGGGGAGTTGAACGAGAACTGCCGCGGCTCGAGCTCGGGGAGGGACAAGCCGCACTGGGGGCAGGAGAAGCGCTCGGAAAACAGGACCGGGCGACGGCCCGCTTGACCGCCCTGGCGCACCACTTCAACCACCCCATCGGCCACCTTGAGCGCGGTCTCGATCGAATCATTGATCCGGCTGCGGTCCTCGGCCCGGACCGTGAGTCGGTCTACCACCACCGCCACGTCGTGATTGTGCCTGCGATTCAGCGCCGGAACGTGGCTCAGGTCATAGACTTCACCGTCCACCCGCACCCGCACAAAGCCGCGCTTGCGAAGATCTTCGAAGAGTTCCTTGAACTCTCCCTTCCGCCCCCGGACCAGCGGCCCCAGGATCTCGATCCGAGTCTCTGCAGGCCACCCGAGTACGGCATCGGTGATCTGGGCGGCGCTCTGCCGGGTGACCGGACTCCCGTCAGCGGGACAGTGCGGTACCCCGGCCCGGGCCCAGAGGAGCCGCATGTAGTCGTAGATCTCGGTAACAGTGCCGACGGTCGAGCGGGGGTTATGGCCGGTGGACTTCTGCTGGATGGAAATCGCGGGGGAGAGACCCTCGATCCCGTCCACGTCGGGCTTTTCCATCAGACCGAGGAATTGCCGAGCGTAGGCCGACAGGGACTCGACGTAGCGGCGCTGCCCCTCGGCATAAATCGTATCGAAGGCCAGCGACGATTTTCCGGAGCCGGACAAGCCGGTGATGACCGTCAGCCGGTTCCGGGGGATGTCGACGGTGATGTTCTTGAGATTGTGCTCCCGAGCTCCGCGGACCCGAAGTGCTTCTTCCGACATAAGTAGCGAAAGCTGAACGGGATCGGGGCGGGATTCAAGTCGGGTAGCCATTACCTTCCAGCCATGCGCCGCCTGCGCAACAGCCGGTCCCCCGATCCCGATGAGCTGGCCGCCGAAGGTTTCGATCGCTCTGATTTGGAGGGCGATGCGATCGGCACGGTTGCCGATGAAATCCCCTGGCTTCGGCCGTTCGGGGCGGACATTCCGGGGCCGGCGCTGGCCGAACCGGGCTCTTCCCCCGAGCCGGAAGGAGTGCGCATCCTCCGGCAGGCCCGCGACCTGGCCGGGCTGGGCCGCCGGCTCGACGCGGTGCTCCTGCTCCGGCGGTGGCTCGAGGACAGCCCGGGCGATCCGGCGGCCCGGTCCCACCTGGCGGAGTTGCTCGAGCAAGGAGGCGAGCTGGAAGCCGCCCTGGTGGAATTGAACCGGGCCCTGGAGGTCTGGGAGAGTTCGGTTCCCCTGTTGGTTCGCCGCGGCGGGATGCTGGCCCGGATGGGACAGTCCGCCGAGGCGGAGCGCGATCTCCGGGAGGCGATCCGGCTGGGTCCAACCGATCCGGCAGGGCACTTTCAGCTCGGCCTGGCGCTGTTGCGCCGGGGGCGGGCCGCGGCAGCAGCCGACGCCTTCCGCGAAGCGCTGCGACTTTCACCGGACCACCCCGATGCGCTCTACTATCTCGGAGAGGCGCTCGAGGCCCAGGGCGATCTCCCGGCGGCGCTCCGCACCCTGGAACGCACCGCCACCCTCTTTCCCGAGGACCCTCGAACCTACAAACTGATGGGACGGCTCCTCGATCGGATGGGCCGAAGCGAGGAGGCCATGGCCATGCATCGGAAGGCCCGCGAGGCCTCAATCCGTTGATGCAGCTCGGCCTCACCCGCCGGAACATCGGCCGCCTCGTTCTCCTGGTCTGGGCGGTGGCGCTGGCCTGGCTGGCGCGCCGCGAATTCGCCCCGACGCGCTCGGCAACCCTCGCGGAGCGGACCGGAAGGCTCGAGCCAGCCGCCCAGTACTTCGCGGTGATGGCAGGGGCCCGCCAGATCGGCCAGTTGAACCGCGCCGTGGATACCATGGTGAACGGAGTCCGGCTCACCGAGCTCCTGGTGATCGATGTCCCCGATGGCGACTCGACCCGTCAGCTGGCGCGCTCGACCGAGGTGGAGCTCTCCCGCACCCTCCGGCTCCGGCGGTTCACCCGCACGGTTTTCGGGGCCGGGATACCGGAGCGTCTCGAGGGCGGGTTAGGCCCCGACTCGCTGCTGACCCTCCAGAACGCCGAGGCGGAGATGCCCGCCGGCGATGCAGTCCGGCTCCGGATCCACCCGGAAGCGGTGTTACCCACCATGATTCCCTACCGGGCCGCCTTGGGAGACCACCTCCGGGTCGGCGAGCGCTTCGAGCTGCCGTTGCTCGAGCTCGGCACCGGCCAGGTCCGCCCGCTGGCGATCCGGGTCACGGCGGAATCCACGTTCGTGGTGGCGGACAGCGCCCGATGGGATTCCGCCGGAGCCCAGTGGGTTCCGGCAACCTGGGACACGGTTCGAGCCTGGCGACTCGAGCACGATGCGGGGGGCTCGACCACGGAGTCCTGGGTGGACGGGGGCGGAGGCCTGATGGCAGAGGAGATCCGGGGGGGGCACGGGCTTGCCCGTTCGGCCTTCGAGATCGTCGGCAACAACTACCGCCGGGGGCGCCGGGTTGAAGGGTCCGGCTGGCGGCGCAGCATTCCGGGGATGGTATCGCTGGCGGCAACCGGCCAGGTGCCGGACACGGCTGCGGCGGTGAGACGCTTCCTCCTCTCGGTGGAAGGACCGAGCCAACCGAGGTCGTTCCCGGTCGGAATCCTCGAAGGTGAGGAAGGGGCGCGCCAGGCAGCCCGGGGCGATACGCTCCTGGTTCGGCGCCGGACAGCTCCCCGAGGCGCCGAGGCGGGGCGGCCCCGCGAATGGCTGGCTCCGGGATGGGATCTGGCCGGGTTGAACGACTCGGCCATTCGGCAGGCCGCAGCTCAGGCGGTGGGCCGGGCCGCCACCCTGGCCGATAGCGCGGCGAATCTCACCCGGTGGGTCGCAACCCAGATAGCCACCGACCGATCACCCGGCGGAGTCGGGACCGCTCCAAGCACTCTCCGCAACAGACGCGGAACTCCCGATGGCAAGGCGCGACTCCTCGCCAGCGTGGCCCGGGCCAGCGGAATCCCGGCCCGGGTGGTAAGCGGCGTTGCGGTTCTTCCGCAGGGCCACTTCGGGCACGCCTGGGTCGAGCTCTGGGCTGGACGGTGGATCGCGGCCGACCCCACATTCGGTCACTTCCCCGCATCGGCTTCGCTGATCCGGATCCGTCTCGGGGAGCGGAGCCGGCCCCCGGATCTGGTCCCCTTGATAGCCTCGGCGCGGTTTTTGCCCATCGGGCCCGGACGATGATCGAACTCCAAGGCCTCACCAAGCGATACGGCAAATTCACCGCCGTCGACCGGATCGACCTCGTGATCCCTCGGGGGGAGTTGTATGGATTGCTGGGGCCGAATGGCGCCGGCAAGACGACCACGATGCGGATGATCGCCGGGATCCTCAAACCGACGGCGGGACGGGTTTTGATTGCCGGGATCGACATTGACGGCGACCCGATCGCGGCCAAGCAGCGCCTCGGTTTCATTCCGGACCGGCCCTTCGTCTACGACAAGCTCACCGGGGCCGAGTTCCTGCGATTCGTGGCCGGGTTGTATGGCCATTCGGGTCCCGAGGTGGGCCGGCGGATCGACGACTTGCTGGAGCTGTTCGAGCTGCTGCCCTGGCGGGACGAGCTCACCGAGTCCTACAGCCACGGGATGCGGCAAAAGTTGATCATCGCGAGCGCCCTGCTCCACCGGCCCGAAGTGATCGTGGTGGACGAACCGATGGTAGGGCTCGACCCCAAGAGCGCCCGGCTGCTCAAGGATCTGCTCCGACAATTCGTCCATCGGGGCGGCACCGTGCTGATGAGCACTCACACGCTGGAGATCGCCGAAGCGATGTGCGATCGGATCGCGATCGTGCACGCCGGGCGGATCGCGGCATCGGGGACGCTCGCCGAGCTGCGGGCCCAGACCGCTTCGGGCGAAGCTTCGCTCGAAGAGCTGTTTCTCAAGCTGACCGGCGGCCTTTCCGAGCGGGAGCTCAGTGGACTTTTCGATAGCTGATCCGGGCGACGGCTCGGCCGGCATTCGCGCCATCCTGGCCCCCAAGTGGCAGAGTCTCAAGGGCCGGCTCCGCCGGGAGCGGTCCGGCTCCGGAGTGCGGCTCCTCCTGCTGGTCCTGCTGGGCGGGGGGTTTTGGACCGCGGTATTCGGGGTTTCCTACCGGATCCTCAAGTACTTCAAAGGGGTCGAAGAGATCGGGCCGCTTCTGGCGGGCAAGTTGCTCGCGGTCGGATTGCTTTCTTTTGCCGCCATCCTGCTGCTTTCCAACCTGGTGACCGCGCTCTCCACGTTCTTTCTGGCCAAAGACCTCGACATGCTGGTCGCCGCGCCGGTGGACTGGATCTGGTTTTACCTGGCCAAGCTGGGCGAGACGCTGGCGCACTCGTCGTGGATGGTGGTGCTGATGGTGGTGCCGATCCTCACCGCCTACTGGGTGGTCTTCGACGGAGGACCGCTTTTCCCGTTGGTGGCGGCGGCGGTCTTGCTGCCTTACTTCATCCTGCCCACCGTGGCGGGCTCGGTCATCACCCTGATCCTGGTGAATGTCTTTCCCGCCCGGCGGGCGCGGGACCTTCTCAGTCTGGTCGCGCTGGCGGTGATGGGGGGGCTGGTCCTGTTCCTGCGGCTGGCCCAGCCGGAACAGCTGGCCCGGCCCGAGGGCTTTCGCAACCTGCTGGAGTTCATCGCCACCCTCCGTGCGCCGAGCCACCCCCTCCTGCCCAGCGAGTGGGCCGCGAGCGCGCTGATGAACTGGCTGCTTCGGGTTCGCGACCCGCTGCCGCCCCTCCTGCTCTGGAGCACCGCCGGCGCTTTCATCGTCATCGGCGCCTCCTTCCACCGGCGGCTGTTCCCCCCCGGGTTCACCAAGTCACAAGAAGGGGCGAACCGGGGGATAGGCCGCTCCCTGTGGGCGGGAATGCTCGGGGGCCTGCTCCGCTGGCTGCCGGTCACCCGGCGCGAGTTCATCCTGAAGGATCTCCGGATCTTCTTTCGGGATGCCACTCAGTGGAGCCAGCTCATCCTCCTCGCGGTGTTGCTGATCGTCTACGTCTACAACATCCGGGCCCTCCCGCTCTATACCGGCGAGCGAGTGCCCTACGTCGTGGTCACGCTGGTGGTGTTCCTGAACCAGGGACTGGGAGGGTTCGTGCTGTCGGCCATTGCGGCCCGGTTCATTTTCCCGTCGGTATCCCTGGAGGGCCGCCAGCTCTGGCTACTCCGATCGAGTCCACTGGACCTTCAGGCGATGCTGTGGAGCAAGTATTGGGTGGGAACGTTGCCACTGCTCATCCTGGCCCTCGCCATCGGCCTGGTCACCAACCAGATGCTCCAGGCACCGCCGTTCATGATGGTCCTCTCCACCCTCACCACGGTGAGCTACACGCTCGCGGTGGGAGCCCTGGCCTTGTCGCTCGGGGTCTTCTTTCCGCAATTCGAAACCGAGAATGCGGCCCAGATCCCGACGAGCTTCGGCGGGCTGGTCTTCATGCTGGCGGCGGTGAGCCTGCTTACCATCATCATCGTCATCGAGGCGATTCCGGTCTCGGAACAGCTGCGGGCCTGGCAGGCCGGGGAACTGGTGAGGTCGCCAGCCTCTTTGATCATCGCACTCGGGGCGGTAGTGATCGCCTGCGCGATCGCCACGGTTGTTCCCCTCCAACTCGCGCTCCGCCGGCTTTCCGCTCTGGAAGCCTGACCCCGCCTTTTTGGTACCGTCCCGCACTTTCCCGGTGCGGGACATCACCAACCCCGGTCCCAGCTTGGCTCGACCGCC
>DATECI010000347.1:0-5411 GCA_035286985.1 Gemmatimonadales bacterium | reverse complement strand
CCGGTCCAGAGGGCGGCATGGCTCGCGGCGGTGACACTGGGCCACATCGGGCGGGCGCCGTCTGCGCAGCTGGCCTCGTCGAAGAACCGGAGCAGATTGGGGATGGCGTCAGGCGCGACGGTGGTGCGGACCCGCTCCTCGTTCATGGCGTCGAAGCTCACGAAGATCGCGCGGCGGTTGGCAGTTCCGGCACCAGATGGCCCCGGTTGGGGGGCGCAGGCGAGCAGCACCAGCAGCGCTCCAGGTGCCAGGGCGAGCGCAGGTTTCATGCAGGTTCGGATGGTGCCCTCAGCGCTGCGCCAGGGCTCGCTGGGGATACAGCCGGCCACCCCGCATGATGTGGGTGCGAGAGCGAAACGCCCGCACGTCGGCGCGGGGATCTTCCGCCAACACCAACAGGTCCGCCACCTTCCCGGCTTCGAGCGTCCCAAACTCCGCGAGCCGCCCCATGGCCTTCGCCCCGTTCCGGGTGGACATGACGATGACGTCTGAGGCGGAGAGGCCCACCGCATGCATGGCTTCCATTTCGTCGAAGATCGAGGGACCGTGCAGGGTCAGAGGGTTCCCTGCGTCGGTGGCGGTCGCAATGGTCCCACCAGCGGCATGCACGCGGCGGAGGTTCCCGGCCATCACGGCGCCGCGCGCCCCCGCGTTCTCCAGCTGCCGGTAGGCGACCGTCGGCGACCGGAGGGTTTCCGGCTGGAGGGCCCGCAGCGGCTCGACGTTGGCCACCTTGGCCAGGGTGTTGGGGTCCACGCATCCGCCCGCTTCATCAACCGGATAATGGACGCCAAGGGAGATGGACACTCTCGCGCGAGTAGCATTGCGGCCCACGGTGAGGGTCGGCGCGTAGATCGTGGGGCGAGCCGCCAGCAGATCGAGGAATTCCTGGTCCACCGGTTGGTCTTCGACGCTGTGGACGAGGAGGACCGCTCCGGCTCGGAGGGCCACCTTGGCCTCCCGGAGACCGGTCGCGTGGACGATGAGGTCCAGGTTCGCCGCCCGTGCGGCCGCGCCCACCTCGAGCATCCGGTCATCGAGGTCCGCCCGGCGAGCGGCCGGTGGGGCCAGATACCACACTTTCACCGCCGAGGCCCCCATTGCCTTCAGGCGCGCCACGCTGGCCTGGACCTCGGTGGAGGTCGCCATGGGGAGGAAGGTGTAAATCTCCTCGTCCAGATTGAGGGCCGAGCGAGGGGCGTGGGTGATCAGCGGGCCGGCGGCACGAACGTGCGGGGCCAACGAATCGGCTTCCGCGAGGGCCGGCAGCGCGGTCGTCCAGGGATGGCCACCCACGTCAAACACCGCGGTAATGCCGCTGCACAGATGGGAGCGGAACCAGCGGGCCGGGTTCGCCCGGAGGGCGCGGGCCGTCTCGGCGTAAGGATAGAGCTCGGGAGCGCTGAGCCCGTCGGGCCGACCGTCAACCCACCCGGTCTGGCTGAAGTGGACGTGCGCATCCACCAATCCCGGAGTGAGGAAGCGTCCGGTCAGGTCGACTCGCTCCGCGCCCGCAGGTATCGGGCACTGAGCGGCGGCCCCGACGCAGGCCAGCCGGCCGCCGCTGACCAGCACGACGCCGTTGGCGATCGCCGGCCCGCCGGTGCCGTCGATGACGGTGGCGCCGATCAGGGCCTTGGTCTGGGCCGCGGCAGGAGCGGCCGCAAAGGCAGCCGCCATTCCCCAGCCCGGAATCTTTCTCATCGGTCCGCGGCCACCACCGCGTTGAGCAGCACGTTGGCGCCGTTGGTGATGTCCTCGGGCTGGGTGAATTCCCGCGGCGAATGGCTGATCCCCCCCACGCTGGGCACGAAGATCATGCCCATCGGCGCGATCCGGGCGATCTCCTGGGCATCGTGTCCCGCGCCGCTGGGCATCCTCTGCCGGGTTAGGCTCAGTGAAGCCGCGCTGGCCTCGATCCAATTCATCATTCGCGGCTCGGCCAGGGCCGGCTCGCTGTGCAGCAGCGGCGCGAAGCTGAACCGGGTGCCGCTGGCCTCGCCGATTTCCCGGCCGAGCTGCTCGAATCGCGCGGTGAACCGGGCCAGCTTCTCGGAGGACAGGTCCCGGAGGTCCACGGTCAGCAAGACCTGACCGGGGATCACGTTGGTGGTATTGGGAGACGGGATCACGCGGCCTACCGTAGCCACCTGCCGGCCGGGCTCGGCGCGGACGGCCTCGTTGACGGCCACCGTGAAGCGGGCGGCGGCGAGCATCGCATCCCGGCGCTCGTCCATCGGGGTAGTGCCGGCATGGTTGGCGAAGCCCTGGACGGTGATCTCGAACCAGCGAAGCCCGACGATCCCTTCTACCACGCCAATCTGGAGCCCGGACTGATCGAGCCGGCCGCCCTGCTCGATGTGCAACTCGAAATAACAGGCAAGCTCGCCCGGTTTCCGCACGGCGGCCGCCAAGCGGGCCACGTCGCCGCCGACGAGTCCGATCCCCTCCCGAATGGTCTTGCCGGAGCGGGCCACCTTGTCGAGATCGGCCTCTTTCAGGTCGCCGATCGCGAGTTTGCTGCCGATAGTGCCGCCCTCTTCGTTCTGCCAGACCACCACCTCCAGTGGGTGGCGGAGGCGAAGGCCCTGCTCGCGCAGCGAGCGGGCGACTTCGATGGCACCGAACGATCCCACCGGCCCGTCGTAGTTGCCCCCGTCGGTGACCGAGTCGACGTGAGAGCCGATCAGAATCGGCGGCAGCGGACCCCCGCTTCCCGGCAGGACCCCGCGGATATTGCCCGCCGGGTCGATCTGAGGGTTGAGGCCGGCTTCCCGAAAGAGCTCCAAGGTATACGCCCGTCCGGCTAGGTCAGCGTCCGAGTAAGCGACCCGATTGATCCCACCGGGGGTTCGGCCGATCGCGTCGAGGCGGGCGAGCCAGCCGTTGAGGCGCTCGCCGTTCACCCCAAGCGGGGCAGGCTTGGTGGATAGCCGGAACCACGGACTGGCCGCGGCGGCCGCGGCGGCGGCCTGGCCGAGAAACTTCCGTCGTTTCATCTCAGATTCTTCGCTTTCAGTTCCTCACGCAAGACAGCTCCCGGCCGTCCGCCGATCACGCCAGCGACGGCGGCGCTCGATCCTCTCGGGTCAGGGGCGGGCGGGCACCGCCCGCGCCGCCACCATCCCCACCGGCTCGCCCTGGTTCATCGCCGGGGTTGCCACCACATACATCACCTCGCCGTCGAACGGCGCGCGGATCTCGGCGAGTTTCTCGCCGAAGAAATCGGTGAGCACCCCGATAAGCGCGCCGCGTGACACCGTGTAGCCCCGCTCCACCGCGGGGTGCCATACTCCGCTTGCCGGGCTGGTGAGCACTTCGTAGGGAGCCAGCCAGACCGGGGCCTCCGACTTAACCCGCTCTCCCGGCAGCATGCCAAGGAAGCGCATCAGCCGGAGCGCACCCTGGACGTTGCGCTCCACCATGACCGGATCGGGAAGGCCCAGGTAGCCGTTCTCGGTGGTGAGCGCCGGCTTGCCGCGGATGTGGGCGGTGTTCTGGGTATAGACGGAGCGTTCCCGGTCCCGGGTCCGGGTGGTGTCGATGATGATGTGTTCCGACCCCCAGGCGAGCGCCATTTCCCGGGCGGCGGAATCCACCCGCGGATCGAGGCCCAGCTTGTTCCAATAGGTGTAGGGCCGCAGCGATTCGTTTCCATCCCCCGCGTGCATGTCCACCAGGTAGTCGGCCCGCTCGATGATCTCAGTGGTGATCCGGTGGGCGATCCGCTCGGAGACCGTTCCCGAAGCGCTCCCGGGATAGACCCGGTTCAGATTCTTGCCGTCGATCGGGCTGTAGTAGATCGTGCGACCCAGAAACGAGGGCAGGTTCGCGACGTGGATGATGAGCAAGGTGCCGCGGAGCTGGCCCGGGTCCACCATCGCCCGCACCTCTTGGAGGGCGAGGATCGGCGCGACCTCCGAGCCGTGGGTCCCGCCGATTAGCGCGAGGGTCGGGCCGGGCGACGCTCCACGAATGATGGTGAACGGAATCCGGGTCCCCGAGTCCCTTGCCGCGGGCACCTCGAGGAACCCCGAGGCCCGGGTTCCCGGCTCAGCCGTGATCCCGGCAATGGTGAGGCTAGATTGCTGGGCCGCGGCGGGGGGGGGGACCGCAGCGAGAAGGGCCAGAGCGCCGAGCCTTAGGAGTTGCATCGAAGACCTCCCCTCATGGCTGCTTGGCGAGCACGAATGTCTGGCTGGCCTCCTGACCCTGCAGACTGAGGGTTCGCGCCTGGGTCAGCGTTTGGCCGTCGGCCGACAGCGTGTACCGGTCGGTGATGGTCACGTCGCCTTGCGGGGTGCTGATGGTGCTCGCCATCACCAAGATGCCGCCTTCCCACTTAAGCGTACTGGTGACCTCGCTGGGGCCGACCAGGTTCTTGTACGGCTTTCCGTCCACTTCATAGACCAGGCTCGCGGTGGTTTCCCCCGCGGCGCTCGTGGCAGTCCGCTTGATGGTGAGCTTTGGCTCATGGTGGTCAATGACATCGGTGCGGCTCTGGGGCCCCGGCATCATGCCGAAGTCGCTCTTGTCCAACTGGAGCACCCAGGTGCCGGTCAGGTTGGGAACGGTCTGGGCTTGTGATACTCCCGGGGCGGCGGCAGCGAGGACTGTCACCGCAGCGACTGAAAACGCGAAACGCATACAAGAAATCCTTTCGTGACGAGTATTCACCCAACCGCTCTACTTGGCTGTTTCGAGCAACCGTGCCAGGTCCACCGTCGCGATCCGCCGCCGCTGCACCGAGCGGTGGATCACCAGGGTCTTGCCGTCGCTGGTCCACCAGTGTGCGTTCTCGTTTTCCGGGGTATTGGTGAGCCGGCGGGTTGAGCCGTCCTTGACGTTGTAGAGCCCGAGGTCCTGGTTCGGGGCCCCGAAAGCATAGACCAGCTGGGTGCCATCTCGGGAGAAGTCACCGGCACCCTCGTTCTTGCCGAGAATCTGGCGCCCCTGGCCGGTCTTGGTCGAGATCAAGTAGCTGCCAAAGCCTCCTCCCCCCGGGAGTTCTGGCGTGACGGCCAGCGTGTCACCGTGCGCCATCAGGCCGAAGTGGGAGACTCCGAAGACGTTGCTCTTGTCCCAGAGCGTCTGGAGCTTCCCATCCGGCAGCAGCTTGCTGAGGACGAACTGGCCGGCGCGGCCTCCAATGGTGGACACGAACACGTCGGGACTGGTTCGGCTCACCGACACGCTGTTCACCGAACCGATCCGGGTAACCCGCGTCGGCTCTCCCCCGGTGGGAGGGACCTTCCAGACATCGCTGAAGGGAGACGCGTCGTGGTCCGAAACGAAGTAAACAGCGGATCCGTCCGCCATCCACTCCCCGTTGCGTTCATTCGTGGGCCAGTTGGTAAGTTGGCGCGGCTCGCCGCCTGAAGAGCTCACCACCCAGATATCCTGGTTGCCCG
>DATECI010000346.1:0-2507 GCA_035286985.1 Gemmatimonadales bacterium | reverse complement strand
CGTGGATCTCGACCTCAAATTCCTCCCTGGACATAACCGTCTGACCGCCCGACCGCCCGACCGCGTCGTCGAGATCCACGTAGATCTCCGAACACGGCCCGCACGGCCCCGTGTCCGCCATCTGCCAGAAATTGTCCTTGTCGCCGAGGCCGTAAATCCGGTCATCCGGCAGCTTCGCCAATTCCCGCCAGAGCACTCGGGCTTCAGTATCGGCGTGATGCACGCTTACCCGGATCCGGGCCGGATCGATCCCGAGAAACTCCCGCGAGGTCACGAACTCCCACGCGTACCCGATCGCCTCGCGCTTGAAGTAGTCCCCGAACGAGAAGTTTCCCAACATCTCGAAGAAGGCGTGGTGTCGCTTGGTGAGACCGACCTGTTCGAGATCGTTGTGTTTGCCGCCGGCTCGCACGCACTTTTGGCAGGTGACCGCGCGGACGTAGTCCCGGTGCTCCTGGCCCAGGAACACTCGCTTGAATTGCACCATCCCGGCATTGGTGAAGATGAGCGTGGGATCGTCCCGGGGCTCGAGCGACGACGAGGGCACCTCGCGGTGCCCCCGGGCGATGAAGAAATCGAGGAAAAGCCTGCGGATGCGGCCGGAGTCCATCCCCGCAATATAGTGCCCGTGCTCACCTGGAACGCCGGTGTGGACTGGGCCAACAGTCAACGGTCAACGGTCAACGGTCAACGGGACCTGCCGAGCAAGCTCGGTCTGCCCAGCAAGCTAGGCCCCGTTCACCGTTCACCGTTCCCTGTTCACGCTTTTCCAGCCAGCACCGCCTCCAGTGCCTCCCGTGCCGTTCGCCCCACGAAGCCGCGCCGCCCGAGGTACGCCAGTACCCGGCGCCGCTGAACCGGCTTGGGAAGGCCTTTGAGTTGAGCCAGCCGCCGCCGCGCCAATCCCTCGATGCTGGGCCCTTCCTCGCCCTCTGGACCTAGCGTTTCAACCAGGGCCCGATCCACGACGCTCCTATCGACCCCGAGGGACGCGAGGTCTCGCCGGAGCCGAAGCGGCCCCCGCCCCCGCGCCGCGCGCGTGGCAACAAAGTGGAGGGCGAACCGCTCATCATCCACCAGCCCCGCCCGACGGGCTCGGTCTACCGCCGCCTCGGCGGCCGAAGGAGGATGCCCCTTGAGCACCAGCCGGCGCACCAGGTCGCGGGCCGCGAACGGCCGCCGCTCCAAAACCCGGAGCGCGGTCCGATACCCGGCCTCCTCGTCCGCCGCCTGGCAGAGCCGCCGGTAAAGCGGCTCCGCCAGCGGCATCCCGACCACGAGGCGTTCGGCGTCCGCGACCTCGCGAGGAATAGTGAGGAGCAGCCTCCCCTGCACCATCAACCGAACGCTGCCCCCATGACGGGGATCGGGGACGACCGCCCCGATCACCCGGGTTGGCTCACTCGCCGTCGCCGTCATCGGCGAGCACCGGACTCGGCGCCCGCACGCCGAGGAATTCCTTGACCCGCCCTTCCACCTCAGTCAGCAAGGCAGGATTGTCCTTGAGGAAGAGCTTGGCGTTTTCCCGCCCCTGGCCGATCCGCTGATCGCCGTAGGAGTACCACGCTCCCGACTTCTGGATGATGTTGGCCTCGGCGGCGAGATCCACCACCAACCCGCTGTGGCTGATGCCCTCGTCGAACATCACGTCGAACTCCGCCTGCTTGAACGGCGGCGCCACTTTGTTCTTCACCACCTTGACCCGCACCCGGTTGCCGATGATGGCCTCGCGCTCCTTGACCGGACCGATCCGGCGGATGTCGAGCCGGAGCGAAGCGTAGAACTTGAGCGCCTTGCCGCCCGTGGTTGTCTCGGGGTTGCCGAACATCACCCCGATCTTTTCGCGCAGCTGGTTGATGAAGACCACGGCGCAGTTGGAGCGGTTGATCGCCCCGGCCAGCTTGCGGAGCGCCTGGCTCATCAGCCGGGCCTGGAGCCCCATGTGGCTGTCTCCCATCTCGCCCTCGATTTCGGCCTTGGGCACCAGAGCGGCCACCGAATCGATGGCCACCAGATCCACCGCGCCCGAGCGCACCAGGATCTCCACGATCTCCAGCGCCTGCTCGCCGGTTTCCGGCTGGGACACCAGCAGGTTGTCAACGTCCACCCCGAGCTTCTTGGAATACTCGACATCGAGGGCGTGCTCGGCATCCACGTACGCCGCGACCCCACCGGCCCGCTGCACGTTGGCGGCGAGGTGAAGCGTGAGCGTCGTCTTGCCCGAGGACTCCGGCCCGTAGATCTCCGTGATCCGCCCCCGGGGCACACCCCCAACCCCGGTGGCGGCATCGAGGTTGATCGCCCCGGTCGGAATCGAAACCACGCGTTCCCGTGGCGCGTCGGTGCCCATCCGCATGATGGACCCCTTTCCGAGATGTTTTTCGATCTGAGAGATGGCCAGGTTGAGTGCCTTCCGGCGTTCGGCGTCGAGCTTGGGCTCCTTCACATCTGGAACGGCCATGGGTGGACCCCTAGGTCAGATTGTGGCTGATTTTGCTACACAAACA
>DATECI010000345.1:0-5156 GCA_035286985.1 Gemmatimonadales bacterium | reverse complement strand
GGCGGGAACCGCAGTCCAGTCGATCCCGGGGGGATCAACCTCCTGGCGGCCGGGCCCCGAGTCGCGGAACACGCGGATCCCGGCCCGGCTCAGGTATCCCGGCTTTCGCTGCTCCAGGGGAACGATTTCCAGGATCGCGATCTTCCTGGGTACGGTCCAAAGCGGCCGGAAGATCAGCTCGGTGATGCGAGAGCTTACCACTGGCGTCGGCCAATCCTCTGGGCGGGGTCAAGTTCGTATTCCCGAATCCTTTTCACGTGTACCTGCACGACACCCCGGCGCGCAGCTTGTTCGGCAGTCGCGTGCGCACGTTCAGCCACGGCTGCGTCCGAGTTGAGCACGCCGAGCAATTGGCCGCCCACCTGTTACCGGACTGGTCACTTGACTCGATCCGGGCGGCCATGGCGCAGGGACGAGACCGCCGGGTGGGTTTGCGCGCGACGATTCCGATCCGGCTGGTCTATTGGACCGCCTGGACCGTGGCCGACGGGATGGTCGCGTTTCGGGAGGACGTATACCATCTCGGCCAGCAAGACGTCCCCTCCGGCGGTCATGCCACCCTTTCCCAAGGACGCTTCATGCCGTCCTCACGCTCTCTTCCAGGGACGGGCACCACTATTCAGCCCGACCAGGAGGGCCTATGCCCACTTTCGTCCTGCTGACCCGTCTGTCCGAGACCGCTACTGCCGCACCGAGGCGCCTGGAGGACCTGGAAAGGGAGATGATGCGGCACCTTCGACAGGAATGTCCGGGGGTGGAATGGATCAATAACCTCGCCGTGCTCGGGCCGTTCGATTACCTCGACATTTTCCGGGCGCCGGACCTCGAGACCGCGGCCAAGGTCGCGACGCTGGTCCGAGCCTATGGCCACGCTCACACCGAGGTCTGGGGCGCGGTGGAGTGGGAACGGTACAAGACGCTGGTGCGGGATCTTCCGGACCGCGAGTTGATCACCGCGACGGCTTGAGGCCTCGGGCAGCAACCCGATGCAGATCCCCATTCGAATCGTCGACCAGGGCGTCGAACTCACCGATCGCGACCGGGATCTCGTTCGGGCTCACGCGGACAAGCTCGAGACCTTCTTTGGCCGGGTGATGGGATGCCGGGTGACGGTTTCCGCGCCCAACCGGTGGCCCCAGGCCGGACCTGTCGGGTACCTGGTTCGGATCGACCTGACCGTCCCCGGACAGGAACTGGTTGTCAAGCGGCAGCCTAACCGGAATCTCCTCGATGCGATCCAGGATGCCTTCCAGGTAGCGGGACGCCGGCTGCAGGACTACGTCAGGCGGCTCCCTCCGGGTCCCTCGCCGGTGGCTCGAGTGGGACCCGATCGGGCCCGGGTGCTCCGGCTCTTTCCCTGGGAAGGATACGGGTTCCTCGAGAGCGCAGACGGCCGGGAGATCTACTTCCACCGCAACAGCGTGCTGAACGGTGGTTTCGATCGGCTCGAAGTCGGCACCGAGGTGCGGTACGCGGAGGAGGAGGGCGACAAAGGCCCGCAAGCGAGCTCGGTGGAGATCGCCGGTGCGCACCGGTCCCGCGCGGGTCCGCCCGCCCGGCCCGAGGGTGGCGAGCCAGGTTAGCCTCCGCCATGATCTCGAACTCCCGAACCATCCCGCTCTATCAGTCGTTGCGGAGCCGATTGCCGAAGGTATGGATCGGACGTGCTGCGGTCGACGTGGAGACCGAAGCGCTTCAGCAGGCGCTGCGAGAGGCCATTGGCGTTCGCTGAAGAGAGGCAAAGATGAAGGGGATGAGGCCAGAGCCGTGCCCATAGAAGCTGCGACCGAGGCGGTCCGGCTTCCCTTCGCGGACCGGGTGGCGGCGGGCCGAATGCTGGCCCGGCGGCTCGCTCAATTCCGCGGTCAGAACCCAGTGGTGCTTGGCATCCCCCGGGGGGGCGTGCCAGTGGCGCGGGAAGTTGCGCTCGCCATTGCGGGCCAGCTCGACATCGTTGTCGCCCGCAAGCTGGGGGCTCCCTTCTCGCCGGAGCTCGCCCTCGGCGCGGTGACGGCTGATGGGGGGCGCTTTCTCAACCAAGACCTGGTTCGCGATCTCGAAGTGACCCCGGAGTATCTGGAGCAGGTCACCGCGGCCCAGCTCGAGGAAGCCAGCCAGCGAGAATCCCGGTTCCGGGCTGGGGCGGCCGGCCCGAATCTGCGAGACCGGATCGTCATCCTCGTGGATGACGGGCTGGCCACCGGAGCAACCATGCGGGCGGCAATCCAGGCCGTCCGGGCGGCGCACCCCCGCCGGGTGGTGGTCGCGGTACCGGTGGGTTCGAGTGACGCGTGTCAGGCGATTGCCGGCGAGGTGGATGAGTTGATCTGTCTCACCACCCCTGATCCGTTCCACTCGGTCGGCGCACATTATGAGCGCTTCGAGGCGGTGCCGGATGCCCAAGTCGAGACCATCCTCCGGGAACGGTAGCCCCGGCTCCATCACCCTTGCCCTGGCCGGGGATGTGATGCTCGGCCGGCTGGTCCGGGACACGATCCGAAAGCGCGGGCCCGTCTACCCTTGGGGAAACGTGCTTCCCACCCTCGCCGAAGCGGACCTGGTCCTGGTGAATCTCGAATGCGCCCTCACCAAGGAGACCAAGCGCTGGTATGGCAGCGAACCCAAGCCGTTCCATTTCCGGGCCGATCCGGACATGGTCGCAGTTCTCACCGCAGGCGGCGTAGACGCCGTCGCCCTGGCCAACAATCACATCGGTGATTTCGGCCCGAAGGGCCTTCTGGAAACCCTTGAGGTGCTGGACCGGGCGGGCATTGCCCATGGGGGCGCGGGACCCGACCTCGCCACGGCCCGGGCTCCAGCGCGGCTCGCAGTCCGAGGACGGCGCCTCGCCCTCTTTGCGGCAGCGGATTATCCCGCCGAATGGGCTGCCTCGATCGGAGCGCCCGGAATGCACTTTCTCCCCATTCCACCCAGAGAGACGGAACTCGCGCCGCTCCTCGAGGGAATCCAGGCCGAGCGTAGCCAAGTCGAGCACATCGCGCTCTCCCTCCACTGGGGGCCCAACATGTGCGAACAGCCGCCCCGGGAGTTCCGCCGCTTCGCCCACCGGATGCTGGACGCGGGAGTTGATGTCATTTGGGGTCACAGCGCCCACCTGCCGCAGGGAATGGAGCTGTCCAACGGCAAGTTGGTCCTCTACGATACCGGGGATCTGATTGACGACTACGCGGTTGACGAGGCGCTGCGGAACGATCTGAGCGCCATCTTCCTCGTGACTGTAAGCTCCGCCGGGACCGAACGGGTGGAGGTGATCCCGATCCGGATCGCGGAGCAGCAGGCGCGTCTGGCCGAGGGCGACGACGCGGCTTGGATCAGGAGTCGGCTCGCTCGACTCTCCGCTGAGTTCGGTACGGTGCTCATGCCGGAGGACGGCCGGCTCTCCTGGTGCCTTCCGAGTGGGGAGCCCCGGTGAGACCGGCTCTGCTGGTGGGCTCCGCCAACCCGCCGCTTGGTTCGGCGATCGGAGAGCGGCTCCAGCTCACCCCAGCGCGTCGGATCATCACTCGCTTTCCCGACAGCGAATTGCACGTCGAACTGCAGGACAGTGTGCGGGGAGCCGACCTCTTCATTCTGCAGCCCACCGGGCCTCCCGTGGATCAGCACCTGGTCGAGCTGCTGCTCCTGGCTGACGCAGCGCGACGAGCCGGGGCGGCGCAGGTGACCGCAGTGATTCCGTATTTCGGGTATGCCCGGCAGGACCGCCGGGCGAGCGGCCGAGAACCGGTGGGGGCGCGGGTTGTGGTGGACGCATTGGCCTCCGCCGGGAGGCCTGACCGGGTGGTCGCCCTGGACCTCCATACCAACAGTCTGGAGGGGTTCTTCGGGGGACCGCTCGAACACCTCAGCGTGGCTGGGTTGCTGGCGGAGGCGCTCCGCCCCTACGTAACGCCGGCGAGCGTCCTGGTGGCCCCCGACCTGGGAGCGGCCCGCCTGGCGGAGCGCTACGCGAAGCGGCTTGCTCTCCCGGTCGCCATCGTTCACAAGGCCCGCACCAGCGGAGGGGCGGTAGAGGTCCGGGCACTCACCGGCGACGTGCGGCAGCGGAGACCGATCATCGTAGACGATATGATCAGCACCGGCGCGACGATCGCGGCGGCAGTCGAAACCCTACGCCGCGCGGGAGCCAGGTCCGAGACCGTCGTCGCGGCGACGCACGGTCTTTTTGTCGGTCAAGCGCCCACCGTCCTCGGCCAGCTCGAGTTGCAGGCGGTCCTGGCGACCGACACGGTCCTCGCGCCCGATCTCCCCGACATTCCCATTCAGCGGATCAGCGTGGCGGGCCTCCTTGCCGACGCGATCGGGCGACTCCATCGGGGAGAGTCTTTGGGCGATCTGATCTCCCACACTTAGATGGCCTAGCGCTGGAGGCGGAGCTCTGGGCGGAGTGCCGGGTGGGAAAAAGGAACCGGGGCGGCCCTTTCCCGAGGGCCGCCCCGGTGCGCACCAGCTACCCGGAGTCGGAAGGTTGCTCCGCCGTTCTTCTACCGTTGGCGGCCGCCTGAATTGCTCGTTCGCGGCTTGGCCGTCGGCGCTCCGGCTTCCATCCCCATGGAACGTGCCGTCCCATAGTTCGCTGGTGCGGGCGTTGCCACTCAGCTGAATCGCGGATCAGCTCTTGGCACTGCGCGTCGACACGCCACCTCGACGCGGGTGAGGCGCGCGATTGGCCTCACCACCGCCGACCAAAACGATGCGCATCCTTTCGATCGGCAGCTGCAAGATAGGGGGCGACAGTAAAAGAAACAATGAATTCCGTTTGAAGAATTCCGAAGAGATGACCAGGACGAATACCCCCGTGGACCAGGAACAGGAAACCGCCGAACCGGGGCACGTCCGCTCCGACTTCATGGTCACTTCATGCGATGAAAGGCAGGCTTCGGACATGCCGGATTCCCCGTTCTCCCCAACTGGGATCGCTTTCAGGCAGGTCTCGCCGGCGGTGGTCCTGCTCCAGGAGGTCGTCGAACGCATCGAGGACATCGAATCCGCTGCGACCAGCACCCTCCCACGCCCGTTCAATCCCCGGCACGAGGCATGGCTGCCGATTCTCCATACCGAACGGAATGGCCGCAGATACACCGCGCTCTTCTCCAACACCGAGCGGGCCCACCGGCTGGGCCGGACCCGGGATTGGG
>DATECI010000344.1:0-2196 GCA_035286985.1 Gemmatimonadales bacterium | reverse complement strand
GGGTGCGCTGGCAACGGCCTCCCGCCCGGGTCATCCTGGGCATTCTGGCCGGCCTTGGCGGGGTGGTCTTGCTGGTGGCGCCGGGGGAATTCATCGGGGGCCGCCACGCCGACCCGCTTGGCGCCGCGGCCATCACCGTCGCGGCGCTCGCCTGGGCGGCGGGGTCGGTCTCATCCCACGCTGCTCCACTCCATCCTTCGCCTCCGCTCGCGACCGGAATGACGATGGTAGCGGGCGGTGCGCTCCTGGTGGGAGCGGGATGGCTCGGTGGAGAGGCCGGCCGGCTGTCAGCGGCCATGCTCACGCCGAAGGTGGTGCTGGCGTGGGCGTATCTGATCGTGTTCGGCAGCTTGATCGGCTTCAGCGCGTTCATCTACCTGCTGCGGGTCAGCACCCCGCAAAAGGTTTCCACCTCGGCGTTCGTCAATCCGCTGGTGGCGGTTGGGCTCGGCTGGCTGATCCTGGGAGAAACGATCACGCCGCGGACCGTGCTGGCCGCGGCGGTGATCGTGGGTGCAGTGGTGATGATACGGACAGAGACTAGGGAGCTAGGGGGAAGTGTCCGTTCCTAGCTCCCCAGCTCCCTCGTCCCTAAATCACGGCGTTCGCTCCCTTCCCGCTTCCCGGCACATCGCGCTTGCTTCGCCGGGAGGGGTGTTGCCGAATTCCCGAATCTCCGCGCGCCGATTGGCGGCCCGGCCGACGGCGGTTCGATTCGGCTCTGCCGGCTGGCACTCGCCGAAGGTCCGGAGGACAATCGTCATCTGGGCGATCGGGGCGCCGTGCGCGGCAAGGTAGTCCTTCGCCGAGGTAGCCCGCCGCATTCCGAGGCCCTCATTGTACTTGACCGTCCCGTCCGCATCAGCATGGCCGTCAATCACGAGCTTGATCTCGGGATGCTCCTGGAGCGTGCGAGCCAACTCGGTCAGGTGCTGCTGGTCCAGGGTCCGGTACACGACCGTCTTGTCGAACTGGAAGAAGGCCGAGGCCGAGTCGCGCACCGTGATCATGATCGGCTGGGCCACTTCGACCGTTGCGGCTGCCACAGCGGGGCAGTCGGCCGCGGTCACGGTCACGCTCTTGGTCCCCGGCGTGCTCCAGCTCACGCTGGCTCCGGAGACGGCTCCGCCCGGAGAGCTGAGGGTGAAGGTCGAGACGGGCTCCCTCCTCCCGTCGCTGTACACCCGAGTGACCGTGTAGGTAATCTGCCGGTCGATGCGCGCCGAGGCCATAGCCGGGCTCAACTCGCAAGCCGTCACGGTGATGGGCGGCGGCGGGGGCGTAACCGTCACGTTCGCGGTGGCGCAGATCCGATTCTTGCGCCCGCAACCGGTCACGGTAGCCCTGCCGGCGATGGTCGAAGTGTACCGGCCGTTGGCATCCGCCGACCCCGGCCCGCTCACCGAGAACACCACCTGATCCGGCTTGCCGCAGCGGGTCGCGGTGGCCGAGAAGCTCGCCGTTTCGCTGGTTCGGATGCTCGCGGTGGTGGGCGATATCGTGGTGCCATCGGCCGATTTGTTGCACATCCCCAGCATCAAGGAGAGTCCCGCTTGGGCACCCAGGTTGATGTTCTGGGTGGCGGGTGTGGTTGCCGTGATACCGGCGAACTGGCTCACCAGGTCGGGGTCGCCGTTGTTCGGCGAAGAGATGTAGTCGAGCGTCCCGTCCACCCGGAGGGCAAGCCAGCGGAGCAGGTGCACCCGGATCCCGGTGATCCCGCTCATGGCCCAGTCGGTGCCGAAGCCCTCGCCCCGGAAACTCGGCTCTCCCGGGACGTTCTTGCCGTAGCGGTTGTAGCCCGGGCCCGCGCCCAGGAGCCAGGACACCGGACCGTCCTCGCCGAAGCGCTTGTTGTAGACCACCCGCAAGTGGAACGGATAGTAGGACAGGGCGGTGCTCCCGAAGCCGGTGAAGAACTCCTTCACGTCGGTCCAGTTCCCGGAGCCATCGGCCTCGATGGCGAGGTTCCGGGAGAAGAAGAAGCCCAATCTCCCCCCCACCCCGTATCCGTTCGCCGACTGGCGCGAGACTTCATAACTCTTGTCATAGTCGGTATATCGGCCGAACCCGCCGATTTCCCAGGTTCCCCGCTGTTGCCCCGCGAGGGGGGGTGCGAGCGCAGGGGTGGCAATGAGGCCGGCGAGCGCGGCCAGGATGAGATGCTTCCGCATAAGGAGACTCCTTGGTCTTAGG
>DATECI010000343.1:0-2603 GCA_035286985.1 Gemmatimonadales bacterium | reverse complement strand
CCGGGGGCGGCTCGGCGGTTCCCGAAGCGGCCGCGACGACCCGGGAGCAGGTGTCGGGCGAGATCGCCGAAGCGTCGACGCTTGCTCCCGAGCTCGAGGAATTCGATTCCACCCTCTACTTTCTGGAGGAGCACGAGATCCGCCGGCTCGCCGACCAGGTGGCCCTCGAGTACACCCGGGATGTGCGGCAGGCCGCATTCGACGCGCTGCTGGACACCTTCGAGTTGCAGCCGGCGACCGTGGTCCGGGCCGAGATTCTCGACATCTTCGACAACCTGTTTCCCAATCTCCTCAACCGGGGCGAGTTCCGGGTGGTGGCCGGATTGCTGCGGGAGTTTCGGGCCATTGCGCAACGGGTGGCGGTCATGGACCCGGAGATCCGCAACCGGCTGCTGTCGTTCCAGGCCCGGCTCTCCGAGCCCGCGATCCTCGCCCAGCTGCTCCAGGCGCTCGAGGAAGCCCCGGTGACCCCCGAAGATGCCGACCTCGGCATGGTCCTGGGGGAGCTGCACGCCGAGGGGCTGGAGACGATGCTCATCTTCCTGCCGAGCCTCAAGCGGCCCGCACTCCGCCGGATTCTTGAGGAATCGGTGGATCGGCTGGGGGCCGCGCACCAGGATACCCTGCTGGCGCTCCTGGGTAGGACCGAGTCGGACGCGATTCCCGGTGCGGCGGCGTTGTGCGGCCGGCTCAAGCTGAGCGTGGCGGTTCCGGCGCTCGACCGGCTGCTCGGCCATCAGGAAGCCTCGGTGCGCCGGTCCGTGGTCGAGGCGTTGGGCGCGATCGGCTCGCCGGGAGCCCTGGCAGCGTTGGAGCCCGCGCTGGACGATCCGGATCGCGGAGTGCGGGTGGCCGCCGTGCAGGTGGCGGTTGAGCGGGGGTACCGGAACGCGCTCCGGCGGCTCGAGGCCGCCGTGCAGGGCAGGGGCCCCCAGGAGCTCGAGCGGGCGGAGCGGCGCCAGTTCTTCGAGGCGTACGCGGTCCTGGGTGGTCCCGCAATCCTCCCGATCCTCGTCGACCTGCTCGAGCCGCGGGGCTTGTTCCGTCGGAAGGAGTCTCCCGAGATCCGGACTTGCGCCGCGTACGCGGTGGCCCGGCTGCAGTCTCCCGACGCCCGGGTGGTGCTCGAGCGGCTGGAGCAGGACAAGGAGCTACCCGTGCGTAACGCGGCGATTCGGGCGCTCCGGGAATGGCGGGCGTGACCGAGGAGCCGCGCAACGACGGCTTCCTCCGCCAGGCGGGGCGGGGCTTTCTCCTTTCGTTCTACACCGCGCTCCGGGCGCTCAAGCTCTACCCGGTCGAAAACAACACGGTGCAGCGGGCGCTGGACGAGCTCCAGGCAGCCGCGCTCGTGCTGCTTACCCGCGAAGAGGAGCTCGAGCTCCGGCTCTCCGGGGATTTCCTGTTCGTCAACGGGACCCGGCTCCGGCTCGAGCTCGACAACTTCGCGGCGTTCAGCGGTCTCCTGACCACCCTCCAGGCCTTCGACATCGGGGTGTTCCGGGTGCTGGCCGGCGTCGAGCGGCGCGAGTGGCAGGCGCTGCTCAGCATCCTGCTCAGCGTTTCGGCCGAAAGCAAAGTCGAAGACCGGTACACGGCGCTGGTGGAGCGGGTCGGCCAGGCGGGAGCTCCCCACCTCGATTTCGAGCCGTCCACCGAGGCCGGAGAAGGGCTGACCAGCGAGGAAGCTCGCGAAGTCGCCAAACGAACCTATTCCCACGGCGTCGCGGTCACCAAGGAAGTGGTCAACAGCATCCGGCTGGGGCGGACCAGCGGGGTCAAGAAGATCAAGCGGGCGGTGCAGATGATCGTGGACCAGGTCCTGACCAACGAGACCTCGATCATCGGGCTGACCGCCCTCCGGGACTACGACGAATACACCTTCACCCACTCCGTGAACGTCTGCATCTTCGCGGTGGCCCTGGGCCGGAAAATCGGCCTTTCCAAGCTCCAGCTCTACGATCTCGGGATGACCGCCCTGCTGCACGATGTCGGCAAGGCCCGGATCCCGATCGAGGTGCTGAACAAGACCCACGACTTGAGCGAAGACGAGTGGCGGTTGATCCAGGCCCATCCCTGGCGGGGAGGGATGACCCTGTTCGGGCTCCGGGGCTATGCGGAGATTCCTTATCACGCGATTCTCGTAGCGCACGAGCATCACATGAAGACCGATCTGGGCGGCTACCCCCGCTCCATCCGGCCCCGCTCCCTGGGGGTATTCGCCCGGATCGTGGCGGTGGCCGACGGCTTCGACGCGGCGACCACTCGGCGCTCCTATCAGACCGAGCCGATCGAGCCGGACCAGGTGCTCCGGGAGATGTGGACCAATCCGAAGCGCGGCTATGATCCGATGGTGGTGAAAGCGCTGATCAACCTGCTGGGAGTGTACCCGGTGGGGACTTGCGTCATCCTCGATACGCTAGAGGTGGCCATCGTTTCGCATCCGAACCCCGATCCCCAGCTCCTCAATCGGCCCCGAGTTCGGATCGCCCTCGAATCCACCGGTGGGCTGGTCGCTCCGCCGGGCCAGCCGGCCGATCTGACCGAGCGGGGCGACGACGGCAGTTACCTCCGAGCCATCGTGAAGGTCACGAACCCCGAGC
>DATECI010000342.1:0-2633 GCA_035286985.1 Gemmatimonadales bacterium | reverse complement strand
GGGCCGTCCCCCGCAACATAGTCAGGGGAATACCAGCTGGCCGTCCGCGAGGATGTCGTTTAAGGCGTCGGTGAAGTAGGGCGTGGATTCGGCCAGCGGCCGCCCGATCTGGTCCACGTATTCCTCCCAGCTTTTCCGAATCTCGTCCTCGAAGAGGAGTTTGAGCGAGCCATCCCTGAGTCCGTCCCGGCGCTTGGCCGGATTGTAGACCACGATGTCGCTCACCAGGGCCCGGGCCAGGCGCCGGGCCCGGGATGCCGGGTCCTGCGACAGGAACGGATTGGTGCGACCCTGGGGCGGCGCTGCAGTACGCCCGCCCCCGCTGACCCCCTGCCCCGCCGGCACTCCCCCCATCGCCGGCGCCTCGGGACGGGACGGGCGGAAGGGGGGAGGAACGATCCCGGGCTGAAACGGAGGAGGAGCAGCGGGCGGGGGCGGCAGGGCGACGGTGCGGCCCGCTGGCGCCGCGGCAGGAGGGCTCGCCGGCACCCCAACACGACTCGCCGGCGGACCCGGCGGCCGGGCCGCAATGGGTTCCGGGGGAGCCTGCCGTTCCACCGAAGCGCGAACCGCCCGGGCCTGGTCCGGCACCCGGCCCCTCTGCCGTTCGGCCTCGCTAACCCGCACCCAGAACACTGCCGAGCACACCGAGCAGCGGGCTCGCACCCCTCCGGCAGGCACTTTGTCCGGATCCACCCGGAACACCGTCCGGCACCCGGAGCACCCGACGTTCATCGCACCCCGCTCGTCGTTTCCCGCTGCTCCGCGGTTCCGGTCCGCTCGTCGCCGGCGCGGCTCTGACGCCGGTCCACGACGTACACCGAGCCAGGCAGCGTTTTCGCGTAGCTCTTCATCTCGGTCGCCAGCTCGCTCACTTCGGCCGGATGCGCGAAGCGGCGGTGCCGGTTGGTCACGATCCCCACCGAGAGTGTCATCAACGGCACTCGGTGCAGCTGGCCCCGCCGGTCCTTTCCGAAAAAGTACCCGGCCCGACGGTCCTGCTCGTTGTACTGGAAGGGGATCAGGGTGTCGAACACCGAGAGACATTCCCCGCAAATCGGGCTGATGTCCGCGGCCGGAATGATGAAAATGAAATCGTCGCCTCCGATGTGCCCCACGAACCCGCGCGACCCGAGCATGCCTTTCACCACATCGTGCAGGATCCGGGACAGGAGATAGATCACCCGGTCGCCGTCATAGTAGCTGTAGCGGTCGTTGTACTCCTTGAAATGGTCCAGGTCGGCATAGCACACCGCGAATTCCTGATCCCCTTCCAGCCGGCGGCGGATTTCCCGCTCGATCTCCGTGGTCCCCGGCATCCGGGTCGACGGATGGACCGAGACATCCCGCTGGGTGCGGACCAAAAGCAGCTCGAGCCGAGCCTCTTGCTCCGGAACCGGGAATACCCCGGTCAGGATCTCGTCGGCCCCGGCGCTGAACCACTCCTGCACGTCGTCGGCCTGGTGAGAAGCGGCGAGGATCAGCGCCGGAATGATTGCGCTAAACGGATCGCTCTTGAGCTGGCGGACCAGGGCGAGGCCGGCCGGACCCATGCGGTCGGCGTCAATGAACAGCAGACAGGGATGTCCCCGGAGCACGATCGACTCGATCTCGGCGGGATCCGAGTGCACCTCCAGGGGGAAGCCCTTGCCCTCGGCCCAATGGCCAACCAGGTCGGGGATTGGCACCCCAACCGGCCCAAAAAAGAGAATGGTCGGCCGAGTTCGCACCCCGCCTCCCCTCGTAAAGGTTTGTGTTTCAGCAACTTAGGAAGGTGCGCCCCAGGAGTCAATCAGAGGAAGAACGCCGCCGCCACCACCATCCCGTAGAGCGCCAAAAGCTGGACTCCCTCGAACCAGTGGGATTCGCCGTCGAGAGTAATGATCGAGATCACCACGGTGGAAAGGCCCAGGGCCACAAACTCCAGGGACGTGAAGAGCAGGCTCAGCGGTTGGCCCATCAGAACCCCCGCCAGAACCAGGAGCGGAGCGACCAGCAGCGCGATCTGGGTGCTGGAACCCAATGCAATCTGGAGCGAGAGGTCGATCTTCCCCTTGCGCGCCACGGTCACCGCGGTGGCGTGCTCGGCCGCGTTCCCGATGATCGGCACCAGGATGAGACCCAGAAACGTCTGCGAAAGACCCAAGGTTGCGGTGACCGGCTCGATCGAATGCACCAGGAGCTCGGATTCGACGACCACGCCAGCGGTGGCCAGGCCCAAAACCGCCACGGCCTTGAAGACGCTCCAGGAGGCGGAGGGGGCGGTATCCGAGGCCACCCCACCGAAAAGGGCCCGGTGGGTTCGCAGCGAAAACAGGAGCGAGGCACCGTAGGTGAGGGCCAGAATGATGGCCACCGCTTCGGACAGACGGAGCTCGGTGAGCGCCAGCCGGGCAGTTTCGGTCCCGGGATGCAGGCCGTGAAAGAGCGCGGGAAACACCAGGCCCGCCACCGCGAGCGCGAGCATCGCCGCCGCCATCCCGGCTCCGGTACGATTGAACTTGAGGATTGGGGAGCGCAGTCCGCCGGCGAGGAAGGCCAGGCCCAGGATGAGCAGCAAGTTGCCCAGGATGCTCCCGGTAATCGATGCCTTGACCAGATCTACTAGTCCGGCCCGGAGCGCCACCAGGGCG
>DATECI010000341.1:0-2414 GCA_035286985.1 Gemmatimonadales bacterium | reverse complement strand
CCGGGGCCAGGACGGCACGATGCCGGACACCACGGCCAGTTTCCCGTCGGCTGATGCCCGGGCGGACGCATTGCTGCTGGCGGCCACAAAGACTGCGCTGCCGCCGCCGGGAGTGGTCCCGGACAGTCTCCCTGATCCGGCCTCGAGGGGGGCCCAGCTCGTGGCGCAGTATTGCACTCAATGCCATGCGCTCCCCTCGCCGGCCATGCACAGCGCGACGGACTGGCCGAGGGTAGTCCGGCGGATGTGGCTGCGGATGGACCGGCTGCCGGATTCCCTGGCGGTGCAGACCGCGAACGAAGGAGATCGGGTCACGGTGCTCGGGTACCTCCAGGCGAACGCGCTCCAGGTGGGTGGGCCCGAGTTGCCTGCGGGCCAGGGCCGGGAGGAATTCGCCGAGATGTGCAGTCGCTGCCACGCCCTCCCGGACATCCGGATCCACTCCTCCGGGGACTGGCCCGCGGTGTACCTGCGGATGGAACGCAACATGGAGCGGATGAACGTCTCGCTGCCCAATCGGGACCAAACCAGCAGGATCCTCCTTTACCTGCAGGGAGCCGCCGGCGCTCGGTAAGCGAACCGGTGACCACGATCCACTCGCTCGCGCGGTTCACCCTGGCGGCCTTGCTGGGTGCCGGCTGCCGCCCCCAGCAGCCGGGCCCTGCCGATGCCGGCGATGAAATGACGGCGGCCCATCGGCTGCCGACCGGGGTCGTGCTCGATCCCGCCGGGCGGGTCACCGACGTGGGCCAGTTCCCGCTGGCCATGGTCCCGGCACCCGAGCCGGACCGGATCGTGCTGCTCCTCAACGGTTACCGGGACCAGGGGATCCAAGTCGTCTCCCCGGCCAGCGGCCGGGTGTTACAGACTGTGCTGCAGCCGGCGGCCTTCCTGGGAATCGGCTTCGACCATGCCGGCCGCCGACTCTATGTCTCGGGCGGGAACCAGGACGTGGTGTACCGGTACCGATGGGAGCAGGGCTTGGCCACGCTGGAAGACAGCCTGGTGCTCGCGGCCAAGCCGCCGCGGCAGGCAGGCACGCGCTATCCCGCGGGGCTCGCGGTCTCGCCGGACGACCGCTTCCTCTACGTCGCCGAGAATCTGGCCGACTCGCTCGCGGTGGTGGACCTCTCGAGCGGGAGAGTAGTACAGCGACTTCCGGCCGGCCGGTATCCCTACGGGGTGGCCGTCGCGCCGGACGGCGCGGTGTACGTCTCGGCCTGGGGCGGAACCGAGGTCGTGGGGTTCCGCCCCGCGGCCGGCGGGTTAGCGCCGAGCGGCGCCATCAGGGTGGGCCGGCATCCCTCGGCGCTGCTCCTGAATCGGGATGGCTCGCGGCTCTTCGTGGCTTCCGCGAGCACCGACCGGGTGGCGGTGGTCGATACCCGGAGCGGCAGGGTGGTGGCGGAGCTGGTGGATACGGTCCCGGGCGGCACCGGCGAGGGAAGCACGCCTAACGCACTGGCGCTTTCGCCGACCGGCGACCGGCTCTTCGTGGCGGAGGCGGACAACAATGCAGTCGCAGTCTTCGATCTCACGCCCGAGGGAGGCCGGCTGGCGGGGAGGATCCCGGCGGGATGGTATCCGGCTGCCGTGCTGGTGCGCCCCGACACCCTGGTCATCGCCAACGCGAAAGGACGCCGGGCGGGACCCAATCGGGACGAAGGGCCCGGCCCGGGCCGTTCTACCCGGGGCGGGTACACGCTGAATCAGCTCTCGGGCACGCTTTCGGTCATGCCGCTGGCCGATCTGAATCCGGTGACGCTCGCGGCGTTTTCGCGCCGGGTGGCAGGGGCGAACGGATGGGGCAGAGGGGCAGCGGGCCAGGGCGGCAGCACGGCATCCTATCCGCCGTTCGAGCACGTGATCTACATCATCAAGGAGAACCGGACCTACGACCAGGTTCTCGGCGACCTTCCTCAGGGGGATGGCGACACCTCGCTCACATTCTTCCCCCGGGCGGTGTCACCCAATCACCACGCGCTGGCCGAGCGATTCGGCCTATTCGACCGGTTCTTCGTGAATGCCGAGGTGAGCGCGGACGGGCACAACTGGTCGGTGGCCGGGTACGCGACGGACTACACCCAGAAGACGCTGCAGCAGAACTACTCGAGCCGGGGCCGGAGCTACGACTACCAGGGCCAAAACCGGGGGGTCCGTCCGGCGGAAGGAGAGGACGCGGCGGAGCCGGCCCAGGGATATCTGTGGGACCTGGCTCGGCGGCGAGGGATCACCTTCCGGAATTTCGGCGAATTCGTGGCCGATGAGGAAGGGGAGAGCCCTAGCTCCCGCCGGTACGTCGGCCTCAAGCCGTTTCTCGAGGCGCACACCGACCCGGCGTATCCCGGCTACGACCTCTCGATTCCCGACCAGGTCCGAGCCGACGTCTGGCTCCGGGCTCTGGCCGGGTGGGA
>DATECI010000340.1:0-10028 GCA_035286985.1 Gemmatimonadales bacterium | reverse complement strand
GGCCGCACCCGCCGCCTCCCCACCCGCAAAGATCCCCGGAGTGATCGGCCAAGTACCGCCGCGCAACCGCATCGAGATCGCGGAGCGTGGCCCCCGGTTTCACCGCATCCAGGGCGGCCTGCTGGGCACCGAGCACCAGCTCGTAGATAGCGCGCTGCCGGGGGGTGAACCTCCCCGATACCGGAATGGTCCGGGTGATATCGGCCGTGTAGTA
This sequence comes from Gemmatimonadales bacterium, assembly GCA_035286985.1. Classification (GTDB taxonomy): domain Bacteria; phylum Gemmatimonadota; class Gemmatimonadetes; order Gemmatimonadales; family GWC2-71-9; genus JABFSM01. The sequence goes on along the minus strand of DATECI010000340.1, from coordinate 9,814 downwards.
GCCGAATTCCGCCCCCATGTCCATCACCACGAGATCGCCGGCCTGGGCTTGGCGCCGGTTCTGGTCGTAGTGGAGCACGGTGCTATTGAACCCCGACCCCACAATGCTGGGATAGCCCAGCCGCTCGGCGCCGAGCCGCCGGAAGGTGTACTCCGCGACGGCCTCGATTTCGTACTCGTGCACCCCGGGACGGGTGAACTCCATCGCGGCCAGGTGCCCCGCGGCGGAGATCTCCACTGCGCGGGTTAGCCGGCGGAGCTCATCGGCATCCTTGACCACCCGGAGCTCGGCCAGCACCGGGAGCAGGTCGCGGGTGGCGACCCCCCGGCCCTGGAGGGCCGCCGCCCGGATGAATTCGGCTCGGCTGTCCCGCTCGGTGTGCCGGAACCACAGGATGGCCGGCCCCCCCGATCGCTGGCTCTGGCTCAGCAACCGGCGCAGATAGTGCTGCACCGAATCCGCAGGATGGATATTGGCCGGGGGGATCCCGGTCGCCGCCGCCGCCTCGGGCCCCGGGCCGAGCTTGACCCCCGTCCAGCGCTCCTGGACCGGATTGCGAGGCGGGACGAAGAGGTGAGCCTCGCCCGAGACCGAGTCGGCTGCGACTACGATCAGCCACGAATCGTGGGTCTCGAGCCCGGTCAGGTAGAAGAAGTCGTTATCCTGCCGAAAGGCGGTGGCCTGGGGATACTCGGAATCGGGTGGATCGTTGGAGAGTTCCTCGGCCCCTTTGATGACGGCCACCCCGGTCTGGAGCTTGCCGATCAGGGCCTGGCGGCGAGCCTGGAGCAGCTCGACGGGAACCGGACCTCCAGGAGACCCGGCTTGAGCGAGGGCAACGGACGTTCCCGGTTCGGCCAAAAGCCCGACAGCGCAGAAGATTCGTGCCACTTTCACGACGGAATGACCTCCTGATGGACCGCTCAAGATACTCCGAACCGCCCCCTGTCCGCGCCCCGATCCCGGGACTATCTTTGCCCCTGTGATTCCCAGCGCCCGGCGTCCCCTCGCCGGGCTGACTCTTTTTTTGCGGCAGGGCAATGATCGACGAGATGCGCGAAAAACTGGGCCGCGAGATCGACGAGCTCGCCCGGGAGCTGAAAGTGACCCTTCCCCGGGCGATTGCGTCCGCTGCCGCGATGGGGGATCTGCGGGAGAACTCGGAGTACAAGGCCGCGCTGGAGCGGCAACAGCTGGTGCAGGCCCGCCTCGGCCAGCTGCACCACCGGCTTGCCCAGCTCGCCCAGCTCACCAATTCGGGCGCGCCTACAGACCGGGTCGGGCTGGGATCGAGAGTGATCGTGGAGGACACCGCGACCGGCGACCAGGAAACCTTTACCCTGGTGCTGGCGGAGATGATGGACATTGACGCCGGCCATATTTCGCTGGCTTCCCCGCTGGGGCGGGCGCTCAAGGACCGCAAGCCGGGCGAGGAAGTGAGCCTCCGGCTTCCGACCAGGACGCGAAGGCTGCGGGTCCTCGAGGTGGTCACGATTCATCAGCAGGGGTGATTCCATGGACAGGGACCTCCCTCCGGTTCCGCCCAAAAAGCTGCTCGTCGCGGGAGATCGAGTGCTGATCGAGCCGCAAGAGGGCGAGGAACGCACCAAGGTGGGGCTCTATCTGCCGGCGACGGCGATCGATACTCAGCAGGTGCAGGAAGGGCTGATCGTCGCGACCGGGCCCGGCGATCCCCTTCCCGATCCCTCGGTCTTTGATGACGAGCCCTGGCGCGCCGAGGAGAAAACCCCCCGGTACAAGCCGATGCAGGCCCGGGTCGGCGACCACGCGATCTTCTTTCGCAAAGCGGCGGTCGAAATCCGGTTCGAGGAGAAGCGGTATCTGGTCGTGCCCCAGGCGGCGATTCTGGTGTTGGTGAGAGATGAGCTGCCGATTTAGGGGGCTAAGGAGCCGGGGAGCTGGGAAGCTAGGGATCACGGCCCTGCTGCTTGCCACTCCGCTGGAAGCCTACTCGCAAGGCAGTTCGCCCAGCTCGGTAGCTCCCCAGCTCCCTGGCCCCTCCTACACTGCCCACCGCGTCTACGACTCCCGCCACAAGCGCTTCATCGACTTCGAGCAGTTCGTCACCCGCCTCATCACCGCGGACCTGGTCTTCGTCGGAGAGCAACACAACGATCCCGCCACCCACCGGATGGAGCTCGCGCTGCTCGAAGGAATAGCCCGGCGCCGCGATTCGGTGGTCTTGGCGCTGGAGATGTTCGAGCGGGACGTGCAGCCCTTCCTGGACCGCTATCTGCGGGGCGAGTTCTCGGAGGATTCCCTGCTGGCGGGCGCGCGACCGTGGAAGAATTACGCCTCCGACTATCGGCCCCTGGTCGAGCTGGCCCGGGCCCGGGGCTGGCCGGTGGTGGCGAGCAATGTCCCGCGGTCGGTGGCGTCGCGGGTGGCGCGCGGTGGACTACCCGCGCTCGACACGATCCTGGCGGTGTCCCGGCCGGACGTCGCCCAGGGGATTAGCTGCCCCGAAGACGAGTACTTCAAGCGCTTCACGGTGGAAATGGGCGATATGGCGAGTCACGGCCCGGCCGGGTCGGCCCCGGCGACACCGGAGCAAAAGCGGGTCCAACTCGAGCGGATTTACCAGGCCCAGTGCGTCAAGGACGAGACCATGGGGGAATCGGTGGCCTCGGTGTGGCGGCCGGGACGGCTGGTCATTCACTACAATGGGGCGTTCCACACCGACTTTCGCCTGGGCACCGCCGAGCGAGTGCAGCGACGCGCACCCGGGGCGCGGATGATCGTGGTCACCGCCATGCCGGTCAAGGATCTCGATCGCCTGAAGCCTTCCAAGGAGGACCGGAAGCGGGCGGACTATCTGCTCTACGTTCTCGCCCCGGCCAAGGCGGACAGTACCAGCAGCTGACGGAGCTCCCGCCCGGCACCTGAAGCACGTATTCACCTCCTCCGAGATCGCCGCAGCGCTCCTGCAGGCCGCCGTCACGTTCGGCCTGGCGGTGCTGCTTCTCGTCCTCGTCACAAGCACCTGGGCGTGGCTCTACTGGCACGAGGTCATCACCGGGTGGACAGCGCTTGCGCTGACCCCCGGGCGGCGCGGGTGTTCGGCACCAGCTGCCTTGGCGGCCGAGGTTTTATTGAGCGTGACGACGCTGTGGACTGGCGAGATCGCCAGCCGCTCGCGCCGCGCCACCGGCGCCGTGTAGCGGGTGACGCTCAGACAGATGTTAGGCATCGGGCTCCGTCCCTCACTCTATGAACCCGTAGCGAAACGTGAGACATCCCGCCTGCGGTCCCGGGCAGTAGTAGCTGATCAGTTCCAGTTTGGCGAAGCGCCCTTCACTCGTCCGGACGACGTAGAGGCGGCCTCTGGGAACTAGGAGGTGCGAGAGCATGCTGTACGAGTACCAGCGGCGGATCGCCGCGTTGCTGGAATCCGTCGCGAGCGTATTGGTTACATAGCCGGAACCGGGAGGCCGCGCCAGACGGTCGAATTGGATCGCGCCGGCATCCGCGATCGCCCCGGACGCAAGGACGTGGAAGCGCCGGATCGCGAGATCCCAGGCCGAGGTATCCGGCGGCGCAACCACTCGCCCCCGGTCGAGATCGACGAAGCGCCATTGTCCCGATTCGCTCGCGTCCACCGTGAGCGTGTCCGGTCCCCGACCTCCTGCACCGCGCGTGACAACCTCCCGGAGCCGGAAAGTGGGCACCTGTCGACGGGTCAACGACGAGGCGAGCAAGTAACCCAGCAGCGCGAGGAACACTCCGAAGCCGGCGAGGAGCCACACCGGTGATCGCATGGCTCTAATGAGGCGCCGCCCCCCGGGGGGCTGTCAAAGTCGGCCGGCCGTGCTGTACCCGATTCGGAGCGAGCGCCAGCTCATGGAGCAGCTCGACTACAACCTGCCCTATCGGTGGTCTATCGGTCTGATTGCCCGATGATGCGGTCTGGGTTCCGACGGTGTTCACCAAGAATCGCGACCGGCCGCTCGAGGGGAACCTTCCAGTCGGATCACCCCATTCCCCATTTGTCGCGCGCTTGCCCCATCACCTCCTCATCAACCACCGAGCGGCCGCACTGGCGCGCGTAATCCTCGATGGCTTCTCGCGCCATGCCGCGTGCGAAATCCGGCAGGCGCTCCAGCCGAGCGGTGGCTTCCGGCGTCCACGCAAGATGCTCCGCGCCAGTAGCCGTTTGCCACGTTTCGGCGCGGCGGGGGCTAGTAGTCCGACCAACCAACAACACGTGGCACGGCGCGAGACGCAGCAGATTTTCCGCGTTAGAGCCGATGTCCAAGCCGTCGTCGGCGTGGATCCCGGTGCGACCGATGGCTAGCAGAGTTGGCTGTACCTTTTCAATATGCCTCAGCATCGCGGGGTAGGCCTTGCCCTCCAGCAGATAAGTTTCGATTTCTGCGCCCAGCTCTGCCGCCATCTGGCGCGCCGTCTCCAGATGATCGCGGTAGATTTTCGCAATCCCGCTGTCAATCAACGTATCGTGCAATTTCTCCTGTTGCTCTGTGTTGAAAATCTGTTTCGCCTCAGCGGTGAGGGCGTCCTTCAGTTCGTGAAATACGGATTTGTGCAAGAAAGGATCATACGCGGCAATGGCGTGGACCCGCGCGCCGACGGCTTGGGCTAACGCCAAGGCGACGCCTAGAGCACCAAAACCGTGCGCGCTTCCATCTATACCGACGACAAATGCGCCGCCTAGCGGCAAATCATTCTTCACGACAAGCACATCGCGCGTCGTGCGCCGTACCACGCGTTCGCAAACACTGCCCAAAACCTGATCGCGCTTGTCTCCTTGCCTCCAGACTTCCCCCAAGCCACGCGCACCCATCACGACCAAGTCGTAAGCGTTGGCTTGAATATCCTTGACCAGTTCGGCGTAGTTCTTGCCTTCCGGTGTTCTGCCGACAAAAGACAGATCGGCTTGCCGGCAGCGTTGCTTGAGTGTCTCCAAATAGGAATCGGAGATCGCCTTGAGTCCTTTGCCAATCAACGTGTCGTGCAATTGCCGCTGATGGTCGAGGATGATCGGCTCCTGATATTTTGCCGGCAAGCCCGGCTCCATATCGTGGAAGCGCTGGTCGTGCAAGCGGGCGGCGTAGACGTGGCTACCGACGACGGTGGAGTTCCACGCGCCGGCGATTTGCAGCGCGAGGTTCATCGCGTTCGTACTGTGTTTGGAATTGTCCAGCGCGACGAGAACTTCGCGGAAGGCGACTGCGGGGAGGACCGGCGGCGTGACCGCGCACGGATAACCGCCGGCCCCCGGATCCACCGCCGCTTTCCGTCCGTCGGCCATCGGGGACCGCTGGTCGGCGCGCGTGACCGCGCTTCCGGCCCGCCCGTGATGCGGTGATTTGTCGTACACCTGAGCGATCCACAACACGTAGCCGAAGGGATAGCCGGGCTGGTGGATGTGAAAACGCTCGTACTCGAAGAGCTGCCGCGCCGCGTAGATGAAGTCATAGCGCGGGTCGCCGGGAGCGATGATTTCCGCCCACCCATTCACTTGATAACTGCGATACCGCGGACCGATATCCGTGTAGTGCAACGCGACCCGCGCCTCGGCTTGGATGTTACGGTAGGTCTGCCCTTGAAAAATCTCCAGCAGACCGAGGCGCCGCAGATCCATCCGTTCCGGATGATCGTAAAACAAACGGATTGCCGCGAGCCGCGCCGCGCGCGTTTCGTCTTGCGGCTTGCCGGCGCAGTGGGCGAGCGCGTCTTGAAACAGGCGGACATAGTACTCGAGGAATTCGTCTTTGGGCGTGAACCCGGCGCCCTTGTTCGCGGTGTGGATCGGGAAATCGCCTTGGGCATTGAAGGTGACCAGCACGGGCAGGTGCGCGCCGAAGGAGGGGATGAAATCCTCTTGCGCGATGCGCTCGAACATCGCGCGACGCGTGTCCAACTGCCACGCAACAAAATCTTGCGGCAATTCGACGGCGGAAGCCACTACGACTTGGGGGTCAGTCACGGCGCCGGTGTCCTTGGCTTTGCAGGCCGCCTCTCTGATCGTGGCGCCGCCCGCTGGGCTCGAAGCACGACGAACACGCCAAGTCCGGCTGTGAGCAACCCAGCCAGGACCGGTTGAACATACACGGCAATCGGGGTCGGGACCTCGAGATAGATGCTGTACCAGGCGCTCACCGAGCCCCGTACCTCGAGTTCGCCGTTGGAGCCGTCGGCGGCGAAGAAGCCGATGGGAATCGCCTGGCCGGGGACCAACGTCGGGGCGGCGCTGGTGTCGGCGGACTTGAGGGGCCGCACCAGTTGGAGCTGCCACTGGCCGTTCTCGAAGCGCGCCGTGTGGCTCCACTGAGCGCTCCGGCCCTGCGGGGCGAACCGGCCGAGCCCAGTTCCGACGCCCTGGTCCACTCGATCGGAGTCGCTGCTCCAACGCACCAGGTATACGGGACGCCGCTTGCTTCCGCCGAGGAAGTAGGGTTGCTCGGCCTCGTCCGAAACCCGCTTCGGGAACTGCACGATCAGGCGGTCGGGACCCTGGGTGGTCGGAATGGCGCCATCGGTGTCCGTCGCGGTCTGAACGATCCGGCCAAGCCACTCGTCCCACGGGGGATCGGGGCTCCGCGACGGGTCGTGCCAGCTCAGCCGGAGCGCGAGCCGGGTTCCATCGTGCACCGCCTGCACCCAGACCCCGTCCACGGTGGGGAGAAACCACCTCGGCTTCTGGATGATCTGCCCGACGAGGGGGACGTAGGCCGCCTCGCTCCCGGACCAGAGACTGTCGGCGGGGCCAGCGGGCAGCTTGCCCGGCGCGAGCTTGGCCCGGATGACTTCCCGCACCTCGGGCGCTGTCTTCGGCGACAGGCTGCGGACATACTGCGCGACCCGCCAGAGCTGTTCCTCGGTGATCACCTCGGAGTCGATGGCGTCGCTGAACGAGGGCATCGGCGTGCCGTCGAGCCCGGTACGAAGCCGGGCGTAGATTTCCTCGACCGCGGCCCCGCCGTTGAAATTCCAGCTCTCGGTCAGGTCGGTCGCGCGGATCGGACGTCCCCAATCGTCCTTCAGGCTCGAGGCGGACGGCCCGTCGCCCCGTCCCGCCTCGCCGTGGCACTTGAAGCACTCGAGCTTGCGGTAGATTTGCCGTCCTTCCCTGAGGGCGCTCTCGCTCTCGGAAGGCGCCTTGCCGAAGCTAAGCGGCGTCGGCGCGGCGCCCGAGAAGAACTGGGAAAATGTCTTGAGGTAGGCGATGACGTCGGCGCGCTCCTGCGGGGACAGCCGGGACTTCCACCCCGGCATCGCGGTGCCCGGCATGCCTCCCTCGACTACCCGGAGGACATCGCTATCGCTCGGCAACTCGCCACTCGCGGTGCTGCGGATCTCGTAGACGGCCCCGGTGAAGTCGCGGGGCCGGGGGAGCATGAACGCCGCGGCCGCGCCGTCGCCGGCACCGGTGTCCCCGTGGCAGCCCGCGCACCATTGGTCATAGACCGCCTTGCCGGGGTGCGGGGCTTGGGTGAACAGCAGCGAGGGAAGCAGCAAGGAAACCGTTCTCACTTCTCGGCCTCCCACCGTCTCGGCTGCCACCCCGATTGGGTGTACAAGAAGATGATAACGGCCCAGATCTCGTCCTCGGTCAAGAAGTCTTCCCACACCGGCATAGCGGAGTTCCACGGGGCGCTCTCCTTGGGCAGTCCCGGACCACCCTTGGCGATCCGCCAGAAGACGAAACTCTCGCTGAGCTGGGCGATCGTACCGTTGTCGGCGAACGAGAGGGGGGTGGGGCTGAAGCCCTGTCCGAAGTGCCCCCGGCCGTCGAGCAGGTCGCCGTGGCAGGGCAGGCAATTCTGGTAATAAACCCGCTTGCCGGCGCGGAGGTGTTCCTCGAGTGCGCCGCGGATGCGGAGGGGATTCTCGAGTCCCCCGAGTTGGATGCGCTTCCCCCGAAATGTGATCTGGCTCGGCGGCGCCGGGTGGATGGAGCGGAGCTGAATCGGGGCCGCCACGGTCGGCCGGGTCCGCTGGTAGGTCGCGAAGCCGACCCCGAGCGGGACGATCGCGAGCAACGCACCCCGCACCCATCGCTTGTCGGGATCTCGCAGCGCCGCCCCGATCGGCTGCTTGAAGCGCTCCCACCGTTCCTCGTCGCTGCTCACGTGGATGAAGATGCCGGCGCTGGCGATGAGCAGGAACTGCAGCACCACGCTCTGCGGGACCGGGGCACTCTTCACCCCCACCAGGAGCGGGAGGTAGGCGATCCCGTACTTGATGGCGAGATACGCCAGGACGAGCAGCCCCACCGCCTGCCAGAAGGGATGCCCGATCGTCCGTCGCAGCCCGCTCATCGTCGACTCCCCAGGAACTGCACCAGCACCTCCAGCTGAGCGGCGGAGAGCATCTGTCCGAAGGTATGCGGCATGGTCCCCGCAAACTTGTCGTAGCCCTTGGCGGTGTCGGCGTTCGGGAACAGGATCGACCGGCGGAGGTACTCTGCGGTCCGGCGCCGGCCGATTCCGTCGAACGGCGGCCCGATGGGCGCGCCCTTGCCCTCGAGAATGTGGCAGCCGATGCACCCCTTCTCGGTGAGCAGGGTTCCGGGGTCGGTGGTCGCAGTGACGACTGGTCCGGGGGGTGTGGCGCCGCCCGGGGCGCCGGCCTTGGGCAGGTCTTCCGCCGTCACGGTCACCTCGCCCCCCTGGGACTGGAGATAGGCGATGACCGCCCAGATCTGATCCTCGGGAATCTGGCGGCGCATGTCGGTCATGATGTTTTCATACCCTGCCACCACCAGGGCGCCCGGGTTGGTGAGAGATTCGTAGAGATAGGCCTTGCAATCCAGTCCGGGCTTCTGGGAGCCGCACCGGCTCCCGATCGGTCCCTGCCCCGCCTGATCGGTGAGGAGGTTGGGAGCCCGGGTGCCAAGGCCGTGACACACGGTGCAGCCGCCGGCGCCCAGGTACACTTTCTCCCCCGCGGTGACGAGGGCCTCGGGGGTGACACTGGCACCCAGGGTGAGGGCCTCCGGCACCTCCGACTGCAACTGCGGGATGATGTGGGCCACCCCGGTGTAGAAGCCGATGACCACCAGGGCGACGACCAGCACCTTGAGGTTGGTCTTCCACATGGTCGCCTCAGCCCTTTCCTCTCGGCAGTGGCGCCGTGACGAACTCGCCGGCCGGCCCGGCGACCGCGACCGATTTCTGGATTGCGTGCTCCGCGAGTCCGCCGAGCCAGAAGATGAACGCCACCAGGCCGAGGAAGATCACCACGCAGACGCTGATCATGTTCGCGGCTGCTCCCAGCGCCGGGGTCGCGGCCTGGGGGCTGGTATCCCGCATCACCTCCCAGACGTGCCAGTGCTGGCGGATCCCGCTCCGGGCAAAGCCCATCAGCCCCATGAGCCAGGTAAAGGTCACCGCCAGGACGAACAGCGCGTACTGGGAGCGCTCCGGCATCTGGCCCCACCGGATGGCGCCCCGGGATTCGGCCCCCCGGCCGAGGAAGACGTCAATCAGGATGACGCCGAAGATGCAGGCCAGTACGGTGAGGACCTGATAAACGCTGAAGCCGATGCGGACGATCGCCTCCACGAAGTAGCCGTAGATCCCGTAGAACAGCACTACGCCGGTCGAGAGGACGAACATCGCGGCCTGAACCCAGGTTCCGCTTCGGGCCCAGGGGACCGTGGGGCGGGTGTTGGCCCGCCGGTAGATCAGGAAAGAGAGGAAGGTGGTAATGATCATGAGGTTCACGGCGGTGTTCTTCGCGCTCATCACCCCCAGCACGTTCAGGAACGGATGGTGGGCCCCGCCCATCGCGGCCAGCTCCGCCCGGCTCGCGATCATGGTGTGGGGGG
>DATECI010000339.1:0-5428 GCA_035286985.1 Gemmatimonadales bacterium | reverse complement strand
GGCCTGGACCGGGCTGGAGGTCGCAGGCCCGAGCGCGATGCGGGATTGGAAACGCCAGGGGGGGGTCACCGTCACCCGGGTTGCCTCCGGTGGGCCGGCGGCGCGCGGCGGGCTGGCCGAGAGCGATGTGCTGCTCGAGGCAAATGGCCGCCGGCTTCGCAACTACCTCGACTGGGAGGCAGTCAAGCTCGACCTGCACGTCGCCGACAAGGTCACCGTGCGGTACACGCGGGGCGGGGTCGAGGGAACCAGGACTTTCAACGCGGGCGACCTCCCGACCAGCACCGCCACCAAGATCACCGTCAGCCAGGGCCTCGAGGTGGTCACAGTGACTCCGGCCATTCAGGCAGAGCGGGGCCTCCGGAACGCCAGGGGGGCGTTGATCGTTCGGATCACCGAGGAAGTCCGCCTGGGCACCGGGCTGCAGGAGGGCGATGTCATCCTGGCCATCAACCGGTCGCTGGTGACCAACGCGCAGCAGATTGCCGACCTGCTCGAGGCAGCCCGGACCGACCAGGTGTTCCGCATCTACTTCGAGCGCGCCGGACAGACCATCTTCATCGATCTGGTCTTTCGGTGAGCGAGGCCCGCTACCAGTCGCCGCTGGGGCTCAGGTACGCCTCGCCGGCGATGCAAGCGCTCTGGGGCGGGCCCCACCGCGCTGCGCTCTGGCGCCGGCTCTGGCTGGCTTTGATGGAAACTCAACGCGAGCTGGGCCTCCCGATTCCCGCCCTCGCCATCGAGGAGCTTCGGACCCATCTGGATGATGCCGATCTCGCGGCCGTGGCGCAGTACGAGCGCCGGTTCCGGCACGACGTGATGGCCCATATCCACCACCTCGGAGATCAGGCCCCCTCCGCCCGGCCCTTCCTCCATCTCGGGGCGACCAGCGCCTACGTGGCGGATAACGCGGATTTGCTGGTGATGCGGGACGGCCTGCGCCTTGCCCTCGGCCGCCTGGTGGCCTTGCTCCGCGCGCTGGGAGGGTTTGCGGCCCAGCGGGCCGCGCTTCCCTGCCTCGCCTATACCCACTTCCAGCCCGCCCAGCTCACCACCGTGGGCAAGCGCGCTACCCTGTGGGCCCAGGATTTCGGCCTCGACACCGAGGAGCTGTGCCAGCGAATCGAGTCGCTTCGCTTGCTGGGCTGCAAGGGAACCACCGGAACCCAGGCCTCGTTTCTCGAACTCTTTCAGGGGGACGATGCCAAGGTGCTCGAGCTCGATCGCCGGGTCGCCGCGCGGATGGGCTTCCTGCAGGTCTTTCCGGTTTCCGGCCAGACCTACCCCCGGAAGACTGACAGCGTCGTGCTCGACGCCCTCTCCGGCATCGCCCAGTCGGCCGCCAAGCTGGCGGCCGATCTCCGGCTGCTCCAGCACGAAGGCGAGCTGCTCGAGCCGTTCGAGTCGGAGCAAGTCGGTTCTTCCGCCATGGCCTACAAGCGCAATCCCATGCGGGCCGAGCGGATCAGCGGCCTGGCGCGATTCCTCATCTCGCTGCAGCAGAACGCGGCCCATACCGCCGCGGCCCAGTGGCTCGAACGCACCCTGGACGACAGTGCCAACCGGCGGCTGGTCCTGCCGGAAGCGTTTCTCGCTGCCGACGCCATTCTGATTCTGGCGACCAACATCGTCACCGGCCTCGAGGTTCGCGAGTCGGTCATCAGCCGAAACGTGATCGTGCAGATGCCTTTTATGGCGACCGAGCGGTGGCTCATGCTGGGCGTCACCGCGGGGGGAGACCGCCAGGAGCTGCACGAGGTCATCCGCGGCCTGAGCCTCGCCGCAGCCGAAACGGTGAGTGCCGGCCGGCCGAATGACCTGCTCGATCGGCTGGGAGCCCATCCCGCCTTCACGGGAATCCCCACCGAGCGGCTGGCCGCCGAGCTAGACCCCGCCCGGTATACCGGACGGGCCACCCGCCAGGTCGACGAGTTCCTGCGCGACTACCTGCAGCCGGTCGTGACCCGTGCCGCCGCGTTGGCTGCCGCGGCCCCCGTCGAGGAGGTACGCGTGTGACCAGGCTCCAGACGAGCAGCAGGCTCCCTCTGCCGTTGGTCCGTCGCGGCAAGGTGCGCGAGGTCTACGAGGTCGGCCCGGAACGCTTGCTCCTGGTGGCCAGCGATCGGGTGAGCGCCTTCGATGTCGTGATGAGGGAGCCGATCCCTTGGAAAGGCGCGGTGCTCACCCAGCTCAGCGCGTTCTGGTTCCGCAAGCTCGAGCCCCTCGGCCCCCACCACTTCCTGACCGCCGATGTCGAGGAAATCCTGCGCGAACTGCCGGAGTTGACCGCCCACCGCGCCGAGGTCGAAGGCCGCGCCATGCTGGTCCGCCGAACCGATCCGGTCGCATTCGAATGTGTGGTGCGGGGCTATCTCTCCGGATCCGCCTGGCGGGAATACCGGGAGAAGGGCACCCTTGCCGGGGAGGCGCTCCCCCGCGGCATGGTCGAGAGCGCCCGCTTCGCTCAACCGATCTTCTCCCCGGCAACCAAGGCGGAAACCGGCCACGACCAGAACGTGACCGAAGCAAGCCTCCAGGCCGCGCTCGGCGCCGAGCCCACCGCCGAGCTTCGCCGGCGCAGTCTCGCTATCTACGCCGCAGGGGCCGCCCACGCCGAGGGCCGCGGAATCATCGTCGCCGATACCAAGTTCGAGTTCGGAGTCGGTCCCGCGAAGGAGCTCCGGCTCATTGACGAGGTACTCACCCCGGATTCTTCCCGCTTTTGGTCCGTCGCGGGTTACGCCCCCGGGCGGAGCCAGCCCAGCTTCGACAAGCAGCCCCTGCGCGATTACCTCGATGGACTCCGCTCCAGGGGAAGCTGGAACGGCGAAGCCCCTCCGCCCCCGCTGCCCGAGGAGGTCGTCACTACCACCAGCGAGCGGTACCTCGAGGCCTATCGCCTGCTCACCGGAGCGGCGTTGCCGGGAGCCCCGTGATCCGGATTGCGCCCGAAGGCCGGATGTTCATCGGGCTGGCCTGGGCAGTCGCCCTGGCCCTGGCCCTGGCCCACTGGTGGATCGTACTGGCTGTCTGGCTGCCGGTGGCCTTCTGGACCGTCGCGTTCTTCCGTGATCCAGTCCGCGACGGTCCCCGGGGCGACGAGCTGATCCTCGCGCCGGCCGATGGGGCGGTCGTGAGCGTTATCCCGGTGGATGAGCCGGTCTTTCTTCAGGGCCCGGCCCGGCGGATTTCGATCTTCATGAACGTGATCAACGTGCACGTCAACCGTTACCCCGTTTCGGGCCGGCTGCTCTACCGGCACTATTCCAAGGGCCAGTTCGGCCACGCCATGGCCGAGAAGGCCTCCGCCCTCAACGAGCAGTGCTCGATCGGGATTGCGGCCAACCGGGGCAAGTTGCTGGTCCGGCAAATTGCCGGCTCGGTGGCCCGGCGCATCGTCACCGATCACCTAGAGGGCACCGAGGTCCGCCAGGGCGAGCGGATGGGCATGATTCGGTTCGGCTCCCGGGTGGATCTGTTTGTTCCCAGCTCGGCGGAAGTACTGGCCAAGGAAGGCGACAAGACGAAGGCAGGCTTGACCGTGGTGGCCCGCTGGAAATGACCATGCCGACCAGCCCGACCCCACCGACTCCACCGACCCGCGAGGGACTCCGCCGGGTCGTGGTGGTTATTCCGAGCGCGTTCACGCTCGGCAATCTCTTCTTCGGATTCTGGTCGATCATCTCGGCCTTCAACGGCAATTTCCGCCAGGCCGGCTGGTTCATCCTGTACGCCGCGATCCTGGATTCTCTCGACGGGCGGGTGGCCCGGCGCATGGGGACCGGCAGCCGCTTCGGGGCCGAGCTCGATTCCCTGGTGGATCTGGTATCGTTCGGAGTGGCCCCCGCGTTGCTGATCTACTTTCTCGAATTCTCCACGGCGGGCCGCTTCGGCTGGATCGTGTGCTTCATCTTCGTTGTCGCCGCGGCGTTTCGCCTCGCCCGGTTTAACGTGTTGGCTCACGGCAAAGCCCATAGCCGGTGGTTCCGGGGGCTGCCTTCGCCCGCAGCGGGGACGACCCTGGCCATGTTCTACGCCTTCAGTCAAACCGAGTGGTACGCGCGCTCCCTGGCCTATCTCGACCTCGCCCATCAGGGCCTGGTGTTCCTGCTCCTCCTGCTCGCGGCCCTGATGTACAGTCCGGTCGAGTACCCCCGCGGCTGGCCGGTGAACACCCGATCGCTCGGCGGGATTCTGGGACTCCTCCTGGCGCTCGGGATTCTGGCCGCCATAGTGATCCGGCCCTCGGCGACCGCGTTCCCAATTCTGCTCGGCTACATCACCTTCGGGGTAGTGCGGCACGGCTATCTGCTCTTCCGAGAGCGCGGAGCGGCTGAATGAAATGGCGGGTACACGTTCGGATCCTGCCTCGCGCCGGGCTGCTCGACCCCCAGGGCCAGGCCATCGAGCACGCCCTCGCCGCCCTTGAGTTTCCCGAAGCCGGCAACGTGCACGTCGGCAAGGCCATCGCGCTCGATGTGGCCGCCGACACCGCCGACGCCGCGGTGAGCCGGGTCCGGCAGATGTGTGACCGTCTGCTGGCGAACCCCGTCACCGAGGATTACGAGATCGAGGTCGAGCCGGGAGCCCGCAGCTGATGCGGGTGGCGGTCCTCCGGTTTCCCGGAAGCAACTGCGAGCCCGAAGCCTACCGCGCGGTGGAACGGGCCGGGGCCACGGCGTTCTACGTCTGGCACCGCGACACCTCGCTCAACGGCGCCGACGCGGTGCTCCTCCCGGGCGGTTTCAGCTACGGGGACTACCTGCGGAGCGGCGCTATTGCCCGGTTCAGCCCGATCATGGAAGCGCTTCGCGCCCACGCCGCGGCCGGCGGCCCGGTGCTCGGCATCTGCAACGGATTCCAGATCCTCTGCGAGGCGGGACTCCTGCCCGGCGCGCTGGTCCGCAATGTCGGACTCAAGTACCTCTCCCGAACCGTCGCGGTGCGGGTAGAGCAGGTGGACACGCCATTCACGAACGCCTACCGCCAGGGCGAGATCATCACCATTCCGATCGGTCATGGCGACGGCCGCTACGTGGCCCCGGAGCGTGAGCTCGACTTGCTGGAGGCCCACCGCCGAGTCGTGCTCCGCTACAGCGGCCCCGGCACTCCCGACGCCCCCTACAATCCCAACGGCTCGATGCGAGACGTTGCCGGCATCATGAACCCCGCGGGGAACGTAGTCGGCATGATGCCCCATCCGGAGCGGCTCGCCGAGACGGCCCTCGGTTCCGATGTCGGTCTTCGGGTGTTTGTCTCGCTGCTGAACTCCGCCCGGACGGTGTGATCCGCAGGCTGCCGAGCTCCCCCACCCGTGATGCCCGGATTGCCCCAGCGAATCCGATTAAATTGCTGCGAAGCCTGGGCTTAACCTGCTCCCGGTTTCACTGTTCACCGTTCACTGTTCACCGGTTCCAACTAACTCCTA